>JAWLGL010000019.1:0-16850 GCA_041685035.1 Clostridia bacterium | reverse complement strand
CAGGCTTAGAAAGAGAAATTCAGCCGCCTCCTCCGGATATTGAGTCTTGAATAAACCTTCTTCTGCTCCCTGCCGGACAACATTTGTAAGTAAGGGGGTCAGCTGTTCTATCATCTTTACTGAAGCCCTCTGGTGCATAACCGCATTCTTCTCCCTATGAAAATATTCAACAAGGTCTTCCTTGCCTTTCCCAAAGCTGAACGCTTCTTTTGCTATAGCACGAAGCTTCTGCAGAGCATCCAGCTTAATGTCCTCCGAAATCATTCTCACTTTTTGAATCAAACTATCTATATATGCATCCAGAACTATATTGAGTATTTCATCCTTTGAATTGAAGTAGTAATAAAAGGTTCCCTGAGCTACGCCCACCTTCTTTACTATATCACTGACTGCCGTCTGTTCATATCCCTTTGTCGCAAAAAGCTCCTGGGCAGCTTCAACTATCTCATTCTTTCTTATATCAGGATGCTTGGAAACTCTGGGCATAATATTCCCCCTCAAGACTACTGACTGACTGTCAGTCGATACAATTATAATATATGCCTTTCGGTCAGTCAATATGAAAGT
Source organism: Clostridia bacterium (assembly GCA_041685035.1). GTDB lineage: Bacteria > Bacillota > Clostridia > Acetivibrionales > UBA4821 > JAWLCD01. Next base: position 16,283 of record JAWLGL010000019.1, on the reverse strand, counting down.
ACGAGGACATGGCCATCCGCTTCACTCAAGGCGTGTACCCAATTGATAATTAAAAAAAACCCGGTCTTTTGACCGGGTACGGTGAGCTATCCTGTTTTTTTCTTCAGCATACTCGGACCTTTCCAGTTTCCACGATACTTCCAGTTTACTCCTTTGGAAGTTCCTCTTTTCCTGAGTTCTTCAACTTTTCTTTCGTCTAGATATTCCTTTATTTTACGCAAGTTCTTCCGGTCAAGTTCGGCCACAGGTTCCTTTGAATTATATGCGTCGTAATAGAGATCTACGCGAGAGCCTAATTCACCAATTTCCTTCTCAAGACACCTGACTACGTCCTTAAGCTTTTCCCTTGGGGACCTTGTAGGAATACATTCCTCATAGCCAGGTCTTCCCTCATTGGGCAAGAACACTTTGGTAATTAGATACTTTCCTTCATAATCCATAACAAATAATATCACTTTTTCTTTCATAGTTCCTGCCTCCTTTTAACATCCTTTTGTTCCTCTGTCCAGTCTTTAACAAAACCTCCGCGTCATCAGCCAAAAGCATCTCCGGCGCAAATCCCTAATTCTAAACCTGCTTTGCCATAACGGCTCTGCGTAAATATAATAAATCCTTAATGCATATCTATTTAATTATATTTCTAGGTATCTTCTGTGTCAAGCCGTTTTCTCGATGCCAGAACTGCATCCTTCCCGAGAACCATTCACTATAGTATGAATATACTATAATGAAAGTTTTTATGTTTTCCTTAAAGGAGGAATCAAGCCATGCTTCGCAAACTATACTACAGATGTATCGAAATAGACAGGGATCTTCAACGTCTGCTTCATGCCGGCTCACTTCTCCTTTGCGCAGCAAAGACCTACAAAAGTGCAGTATTTTTAACCAGTCTGGCTGAATCACTATCAAAGCTTAGAAACTATTGCCCTCCCCCCGGAAGTCATGTTTATCGCGGGAAGCAGCCGCCTGCATCCCCTCAGCCCACCCTGGAGAAAAGCAGAAAAAAGAATACCACCCGTTAGGGTGGCATAAAATCTCCATTAGCTGTTTACTGCCTATAGTCCTGTACTCCTTCATTCATTCTGACCGCATCGTAGCCTGGTATATACTGCTCCTTGTCGTCAACCTTCATGGTTTTACCCTCTCTCGATGACTCAAGCATTGCAAGTATCATTCTGGCATCACCATACTCAATCTCTGGCGTCACCGCAATAGGCTCCTTGCCGGTCGCAGCATTATAGAAGTTAACCAGCTGATTGTAGTACCCCATCTGGGGTATATAGGGTACCTGCTCCGAGCGCCCGTCGTTGTAAGTGACATTAATGGTCCCGCTATCCCGCTCCTCCAGATAAATCATGCCGTTGGTACAGAATATCCTCAAGCCTATGAGCGGCCTCTGCATCTCCTTGCCGGCATCAAAGAATGTGTAGTTGCCTATGACTCCATTCCTGAAAACTATATTGTTTGTAATAACCGAATAAGGAGAGTAGTCCTCATCCTGCTTCTTGCCGAACGACTGCAGCCTGTCCACCGCTCCGAAATAGTGTCTCATGGCTGCCGCGTCATGTACGGCGGTATCATAGAATATCCCGCCGGGAAATTCGGGATGCTGGCGCCATTCCCTTGCGGGGAATTTATTCCCCAGCATATCCTTCGGAACATCAACCACCCTGTTCCACATGAAATAGACCGGGCTGCCAACCTTGTTTGTCCTTATCATATCCCTGATAATGTTTACCTCTTCATTGTAGCGGTAGTTCTCAGCAATCATTACAGGAATATTGTATTTCTTGGGCAGGTCCCGCGCCGCCTCGGCCTGTTCCATTGTAGGGGCAAGCGGTTTTTCGCATATGATGGGTTTTCCTGCTTTTGCAACCACCTCGGTGACCTCAAAATTCAATTCGATGGGTACCATCACAAAGAAGGCATCTATATCCCCCTTCTCAACCATATCCTTGTAGTCTGTATAAGTATCCTGTTCGCTCAGCCCAAGTGTACCCCTCCACCTGTCAAGCTTTTGCTTGTCCACGTCACTTATGGCTGTTATCTGGTATCTGTCCTGAAGCTTCTGAAATGCTGGATAATGAAGCTTTTCAAATGCCATTCCCATGCCTACTATACCCATCTTAAGCTTTTGCATAAAAACTCCTCCTTTATTAATTATGTAAAAACCGTAAATGCAATCACATCATTTTATTTTTTCCATTATGACCAGATAAATGCATTTAAGCTGTAAAAAAAGGAATACTAAGGCTAATATATCGAACTTCAGTCACTTGATAGTTTAATAAATAAACGGAGGTTTATAGGAATGAGTAACACCTCAGATGTAATACTCAAAATTCTTGCAAATGCAGGGGTTAAATCCATTTACGGTGTATCCGGAGATACTATATTCCCTCTATTGGATGCAATATCACGCCAGGATAGAATAAAATACTACTCGGCAGCCAGCGAATCCGGAGCCGCTTTTATGGCTTCAAATGAAGCCAGAGTTTCGGGAAGGCTAACCGTATGTACCGCAACTTCAGGCCCAGGTACCGCAAACCTGGTTAGTGGGCTTGCAGACGCTTATTTTGACAGCGCACCTGTGCTGGCACTAACCGGGCAAGTCTCAGCATCAAAGCTTGGAACAAACACAAAACAATACTTCAGCCACGATAACTTAATCAAGACATTTGCAGCTTTCTCGCAGACCGCTGCAAACCCACAGGCGCTAGTCCCTGCCCTACTTGAAGCTGTATATACCAGCATCAGTCAGAAAACTGTGGCACACCTGTCAATCCCAAAGGATGTGCTTTCGGCGCCCCTTGAAGAACCCGGAGACTTGCCTGAAGTTGCACAGAGTTCTGCCGCCCGCGTGAATGTATCGTACGAAGAATTGAACTCAGCTTTGGGTATCCTCAACAACTCTAAAAACCGGCTAATTGTTTATGGGATGAGAGACCGTGATACCGCACAAACAGCAGCTTTGCTCTCAGAAAAACTGGGAGCCGCATTAGTACTGTCTCAGCAGGCCAGAGGAACCATTCCAGACAATCACCCCAGGGTTATCGGTGGAATTGGGGAAGGCTATATACCTGCAATACTAAATTATGCGGACTGTGTTCTGATAATTGGTGAGCCATTCTATGAAATGAAATTCCTTCCCGCCAAGGTACCTTTAATACAGATAACCAATGAAATCAATAAATTATTCTATGACCGTATAACATACGGACTTGTGGGACAGCAGTCTCTCCTGCTCAATCTTGTATCAGACCATGTTACCCCAGTAGAGAACAATAAATGGTGGTCGGAAGAAATTAAAAAGGAAAGAGCGAGTAGATATCAAATGATTGAAGGGGATACAGCCAATAACCAGACTCCTATACATCCTGCCCTTCTGGTCTCCGCACTAAACAAGACAGCTGATAATGATGCCGTATTAGCCCTTGATATTGGAAGCTTTATGCACTGGTTTGACAGGAGTTTTCAGGCTGAAAGCCAGACAGTCCTCATTTCATCAGAATGGCGAAGCATGGGAGCAGGTCTGCCTGCAGCAATAGGTGCAAAAATTGCTCTGCCTGAAAGGCAGGTGGTGTGCCTGACCGGAGATGGGGGAATGCTGATGTCCATGGGTGAACTAGCAACAGCAGTGCGCTATGACCTTGCTGTAACAATAATTGTATTTAACAACCACGGATATATTCTTGAAAAACAGAAAATGCAGGCCGAGGGATTTAATCCTTTCGGATATGAGCTTAAGGCGCTTGATTTTGCACACTGTGCTGAGGCTTGCGGTGCCAGGGGAATTAAGGTAGAAAATCCGGGTAAGCTTGATGAGGTGCTTGCTGAAGCGTTAAACTACAGTCAGCCTGTATTAGTGGATGTAACCGTATCCGATGTTTCTCTGCCTTCAGTTGGCAAATCATAAATCAAGGAATTATTATGCAATTGTTTGGGTTTTGTTAAATATTTCACAAATCTATTGAATAATTATCAGAAAATTGGTATAATTAAATTAATTAATAAATCATTACTTACTTTCATTTAGCAGAGGACATTTCCTAGCAAAATATTTATAACAGAAAGATAAGGTATACTTACCATCAGAAATCGTAATAAAACGTAGGACGTAAAAAGAAGAACAAAAAATTCATAATTGAATTTTTCTCATATAGGATTAATATCCTGTATATAAAATACATCAAATAAAGCAACTACAAGTTGCTAATATTCTTACAAATTATAAGCTGAGCAATTCGGCTTTTTTTATTTGCCTGTCTAATGCCGGAAGCTCTTCAGCCTCAAAAATTCCCAGAGACTAAAGATATTCCTCGATAAACAATGATATGGTAACATATAATTGGCTGATAAGGAAAATGAGTATTTATATCCTGATGTGAGGGGAATATTCTGTGAATTTCAGCAATTGGGGCGACAAGCGGTATTATTCGCTTAAGTCCTTCCTTAAAAATAAATTCGGGGAAAAGGTTTACAAGATTGCTGTAGATGCCGGCTTTTCCTGTCCCAACCGTGACGGGACCATAGGTGCAGAAGGCTGCATCTTCTGCAGCCCCCGGGGTTCGGGGGACTTTGCTGGTTTCCGGAATGAGAGCATCTGCAGTCAGCTTATGGACAGCCCCAAGGGATCCAGAACCCTGGCTTCCAGGCACGGCATAGAAAAGTATATTGCCTACTTCCAGGCTTACACAAATACCTATGCAGATATAGAAGAGCTCCGGCAGAAGTATTACGAAGCCCTGTCTGTACCAGGTGTGGTTGGGATTGCCATTGCTACTCGTCCCGACTGCCTTGGAGAAGAGGTACTCAGCCTGCTTGAAGAAATTAGTCATGATACCTACCTGTGGGTTGAGCTTGGTCTGCAGACTATACACCAGCATACTGCCGATATCATACGCAGGGGATATTCACTTCCTTGCTTTGAGCAAGCTGTGAATAACCTCAACCGACTTGGAATAGATACAGTATGCCACCTTATTTTCGGGCTTCCCGGTGAGAGTGGTGAAGATATGCTGGCATCGGTAAAATATATTGCACAAAAGAATCTGCAAGGCGTCAAGCTTCATCTCTTACATGTGCTTAAAGGTACGCATCTGGCTCATATGTACAACAATAATGAAATTGTCCTGCTGACCATGGATGAATACGTAAATCTTATAGTAGATACTATTGAACTCCTACCCCCGGAGATGGTGATTCACAGGCTGACCGGAGACGGCCCAAGGGATATTCTGATAGGTCCCGGGTGGAGTATGAATAAAAGGGAAGTCCTCAACAGCATAGAAAAGGAATTGATACACCGGGATTCCTGGCAGGGTAAATGCTTTAAGCAGTGAAAGGATGTATATCTAATGAGGGAAAACGGCAAAGCTTTTATAGATTGCAGAAGGTGCATACACTACTACGTAACCTGGGATAAGCATTTTCCCATGGGATGCAGGCTTTACGGCTTTAAGTCCAGGCGGCCACCCTGCATAACAGTGGCTGAAGCTATCGGACAGCCGTGTACCGGCTTTCAAAGAAAGCTGGTGAGGAAGAAATAGCCCCGGGAAGTAGAGAAGTCCCTGCAGATAAACTGCAAGGACTTCTTCTTACTTAGTTCAATAGACCCAGACTGCTTGACCCTGTGCTGTTTAAAGGATATTCAAATTCCATGACAAGTCTCATCTGACCATTAACTGGTAGTTGTTGTATGGACTCGTCTTTCGATATTTCAAGTTGCCATTCTTTCAGGCTTACTGCCTGTATTCCCAGATATTTGTATCCATCTTCCTGAAGAGTATGTTTAGAATACTCTATAATATCTCTGCGAGCCACAATTTCTTTTTGAATTACTCCAATACTCTTCTCGTCAAGAACCTGGGCTTCATCCTCAAGTTCTGAAACCTTTACTTTTATTAAATCCTCAGCATAATCCTCAAGGTTTATTTCTGTACCATCCTCTGCATATGCAGCAATATTAATATCACAAATCCAGCCTTTATATACTACATCTTCCGGAGTAAGAATGCCCTCTTTCTCTGTAACCAGAAAAATTCGCGCTGACTCCACGTCTACCTTAACTTTATCAATATCTACCCTCTCATCTGATAACCTTCTTCTAAGCTGTATTACTTCTGCCATTAATTCTTTGCCTGCATTGATTGGAATATCATGCTCTTCTTCCTGCGGCAATACTGCCCCAAGTTCAATAAAGTCAGTATTCTTTTTAAATTCCATCCTTCTTCCCTCCTAAAAATTTAAACATCCCAGCAGTCCAATCCGCACGTTTCCCGTATCATCTCCGGCAGCAAATAATGCCTCTTCCGGTACACCAATCCTTACTGAATATAGTAAGCATCTCAAAATAAAAAAAAGCAATTATTCCCATTTTAACATAGGCATCATAAAAAAGCAATTTTTTATGAAAAAGAGAAATACAGATGACTTATGCACAACACATGCCCCCGCGGTTGAAATTTCATCAATTAAGGATTAAACTTAGTATGGAGGATGCAAAATGAATATACAAAGAAATAACAGTTCGAATATAGATACTGAAAATCATAGCAGCAGCTTCACGTGGATAAATCGGCAAAGCCTGACCATGCTGGCTGACTTCTATGAGTTTACAATGAGCAATGGATTCCTTGAGAGATTCTCAAAGAATACAATCGCATACTATGACATTTTCTTCAGGAAGGTTCCTGATAACGGCGGGTTTGTGATAGCCGCCGGACTTGGGTCAGTCATAGATTTTATCCTGAATCTTAGATTTGAAGAAGACGATATTGAATACCTTCGCCAGCAGAAGCTCTTCTCCGAAAAATTCCTTGAATTCCTTAAAAACTTCAGATTTACCTGTGATTTATGGGCCATACCTGAAGGGACCCCTGTTTTCCCGTATGAACCCATAATGGTGGTACGCGGTCCGGTACTGGAAGCCCAGCTGATTGAGACCATGCTCCTTTTGCTGGACAATTTCGGAAGCCGGATTGCCACAAAATCTGCAAGGGTAAACCGTGCAGCCCAGGGTAGAACTGTAGTTGATTTTGGTGCAAGGCGTGCTCACGGGCCTGATGCTGCAATCCTGGGGGCTAGAGCGTCCTATATAGGGGGCTGCACCGGAACTTCATGCACGCTGGCCGGCAAGCTCTTCGATATACCCGTAATGGGTACCATGGCTCACAGCTGGGTACAGATGTTCCCTTCAGAACTTGAAGCCTTCAAAGCATTTGCCCAGATATATCCAAACAACTGTATCCTGCTGGTAGACACATATAATGTCCTTAAATCCGGTGTGCCGAATGCCATAAGGGCATTCAATGAAGAACTTCTTCCAAAAGGGTTCCGTCCCAGGGGTATACGGATTGACAGCGGCGATTTGGCCTATCTTTCAAAGCAGGCAAGAAAAATGCTGGATGAGGCAGGATTCACCGACTGCAAAATAATGGCCTCCAATTCACTGGACGAACATCTGATTGGCGACCTGCTTTCCCAGGGCGCAGAAATTGATGCCTTCGGAGTTGGCGAACGGCTCATAACTGCAAAATCCGACGCTGTACTGGGAGGCGTATACAAGCTGGTAGCCATGGAAGAAAACGGAGAAATCACTCCCAGGATAAAAATCAGTGAAAATGTAGAAAAGATAATTACGCCTGGCTTTAAACAGGTATACAGGCTGTATGGCCGAAACAATGGAAAGGCTATTGCGGATGTCATAACACTCTTTGATGAAGTAATTGACGACACCAGACCCTACGAGATTTTTGACCCTGTACATACCTGGAAAAGAAAAAAGGTTACCAACTTCCGTGCTGAACCACTCCTTGTAAAAATTTTCGCTAAGGGAACCCTCGTATACCGGCAGCCCAAACTGGACGCAGTAAGGAACTACTGTGCCGAGCAGTTGAGGACCCTTTGGGAAGAAGTGCTACGGTTTAAGAATCCCCATAAATACTATGTCGACCTGTCCAAACCATTATGGGACATGAAGCAGCAGCTTCTCCTCTCCTCCCAGCCCAAGTCAGGGGACGACGAGTCAGGGGACGGTTCTGTGACTCATTTTCCCGAAAAAAAACCCCACTGATTACAGCGAGGGGTTTTCAAAAGATTTTTAGAAATCTGCATGACCTCATCCGGTTAGCCGATTGAGCCTGACATTTCTACGGCTGAGCCTGTCGCCTTTCGGATGACGTTTTTCAATCCTTCCGTTTTCTCCAATCCTCAGTTCTATTATTTCTTCACGTCCGTTTTCTCCACATGTAGTTTTAATTATTATGCCGCCGCTTACCCTGTATACACTGTCTCTAACTGCCGTACTGCAAGGATTCAACGGTGTTCCTTCAAGAGAAAATGCCTTGTCGGATTTTTCTGCTACGACTTCAATAAGCTGTATTCCGCTTTCTGTAACTACTTTCGTGCTCTTTAACATCCAAGCACCCTCCTTTATATTTAATTGCTATTCCACCCCTCCTAAAACTTAGAAAGTATAAATCTTTTCACAACTGGCCTGCTCAAGAAGTCTCTCTCGCATAAACATGAATCAATCTATGTAAATTTCTTATCATTCTAATCAAGTACAGTTATTCAGTCCGGCATTAACGCATAAAAATGGACAAAGCCCCTAGAAAAGGGGCTTCTTTGCCGAATATTAAACATGCTTTCGCATTTACGATGTTGGCTTTTTTCGGTATCACTATTTCATTACCTGCCTTATAAAGGTGTATTTTGATGGATATTTCATGCCTTTTCCAATAAACACACTTTTATTAGTATAAAACAACCCTTCTGTTCCTGTCAAGGAAAATTTTAGGTAATTTCTTTAGTTTTCATTACCTTCCTCTTTCTTAATATGTTCGTGGGCCTTGAGATGTTCCATACAGTATTCATAGTCACCTTCACAGGTTGAGCAGTACCTGAATTCCAGCTTGGAGTCATCCTTCTCTGTTTTCCCGCACACCATACACTTGTGTATTGTAAAATCCCTGGGCAAATCGGACAGAAATCTCTTGCGGTTGTGGTAAACCTGCCTCCTTGTCTTTGTATTGGTGGTAATATCCTTTCCAAAGAATATGAAGAAATTAACCACCGAAGCTGCTGCTGCAACCTTCATCCATATCGGGAAAAACAATACCGTAATTCCAAGGTAGGCCCAGTTAAACCATGCCAGATACTTCACTTTCATAGGAAGTACAAAGAACAATAAAAATTCATAGTTGGGAAAAATAGCGGCAAAGGCCAGGAATAATGACAGGTTCAAATACAGGGGTGTAGCACTGATGCCAAACAGAAATGCCGCTGCTGTTGTTGCAAGCATACCGACAAAATAATAAACGTTGAACCTGAAGCTTCCCCACTCCTGCTCCAGCGCCCTGCCTATTATATAGTAGAGATAAAGCGCAAAAATAATCCAGAATGGTGAGGTAGTAGGGGGTATAAATATATAGGTAATCAGCCTCCAGACTTCTCCGTTCATTACAAGTGCAGGGTCAAGCACCAATCTTCCGATAAACGCGTTTGAAGTATCAGCAAGCATCAGTATATATACCACTACATTCAGGACAATAATATAAGACATCAGTCCTTTTATGGCAAATTTTCCAAACCTGCGTTCCAGTTTATCCAGCCAGCTCACAAAACAGACCTCCCCAGATATGCGGCGTCATTAATATAATATGCCTCGAATTACTGTTTCTTTCGAGGCATATTATAAATCATTGTCAGAGGTTTGTAAAATAACTTGATTAAAAACTTCCTGAAAAGATAATGAAAGATAATTGAGTACCAAGTAAGACCCTTGGTTTACAGGTCCCTAATCCTGTCGGCTCGAAAAGTGTATTCCTTCCTGACCCTGGCTATCAGCTGTAAATCTATCTGTCCTCCTATAAAATCTTCCTTATCTCCCAGGGTGACAATATGAAGCTGAGAATCAATCCATGGGGGACAGAATATAGACTGTCCGTATTCTTCTCCTGCCCTATTAATGCTTAAAAGGTAAACCTGGTTTTCCAGTGCACGAGTTACCGCAAAACTGTGCCAGCTGTGAAAGGAACCATCCCTGGAAAAAGCCGACGGGTGCAGCAGAAGGTCTATTTCCCATTTAAGTGCCATTTCCCTTATGAATTCCGGAAACCTGAAATCATAACACAAAGCAATTCCTATCTTCACATCTCCTATCCAAAAGGTAGTAATTCGGTTCCCCTGTGAAAAGTATGTCTTTTCCCGTGAGTTTCCAAACTGCGCCATATGCATCTTGTCATATAATGCTGAAATCTCTCCTCCGGCATTTACGACTGCCTGCGTAATTCTGTATTCCTTACCGCAAATTCTTGGAAACCCAAAACATATGCTGCACTTGAGTTCCTTTGCCAGAGAGGAAAACATTCTGCAGCTTAATCCATCAATGTCTTCAGCCAGGCATGGCAGATTCCTGAAGGTTTCTTCAGAGTATCCGGATGACGAAAGTTCGGGCAATACATAAAGGTCATGGCCAGACTGACTGAGTATTAATTCACGGGCATGTTCAAGATTATAGTCCCTTTGCTTTTCGGTTACAGCATTCAGGTTGTTTATCTGAATTCCGAGGACAGAAATCATTTCATTTCTCCTTAAGACTAGATAATTCTAATCAGTGCATACTATAATTTTATTTATAAACTCTTACGTATGCAAGCCCCTGTCTTAATATAAAAAAAGAGACCCGGCTGCCGAGTCATTCGTCAAGCTTAATAGAATAGTAAATTTACTATAGAGTGATAGATTATAAAAAAGTGAATAATATACCAACAGCATAAAACGTAATGGGACAGCATAAGCACTCTGCTGTCCCATTATGATTGTATTTATAAAAGCTTTACATTCGCAGCCTGCAGTCCCCGCTGCCCTCTCTCTGTTTCAAACTCAACTCTTTGTCCTTCCTCCAGGGATTTATATCCTTGAGCTTTTATAGCGGAAAAGTGTACAAACACATCTTCTCCTCCTTCTCCTTCTATAAACCCGAAACCCTTATCGGAATTAAACCATTTAACTTTACCTAGCACCTGCTTTGCACCTCCTAATATACCTTGCGCTTGAAAAAATTTTTAGAAAAGCCGGCTTCATTGTTTATTATGTTTATAAAAACTTAAAAATATGCTTTAATCATTATTATTATTTTAAAATCCATTGTCTAAAATAATAATAATGATAGAATAGTTACTATAGTTATGAAAACAATTATTATGTATATTATTCATAATTTGTAATTAAATACAACCTTAACATATAAATGGAGTTTAGGAGGATTCTCATGGAAATTTGTAAAATGAAAGAATTAGTTATAGGCAATCTGACTGCAAAGCTTCCCATCGTGCAAGGCGGTATGGGTATTGGAATCTCCCTGAGCGGACTTGCATCGGCTGTGGCCAACCAGGGCGGCGTCGGAGTCATTTCCGCCGCAGGTATTGGTATGCTTGAGCCGGATTTTTATTCAAACTACCTGGAGGCTAATATCAGAGCCCTCAAAAAAGAAATTCGAAAGGCACGAGAATTAACCGAAGGTATTCTTGGCGTAAACATCATGGTGGCCTTATCCAATTTTTCCGATATGGTTAAAACCTCAATAGATGAAGGAATAGATATTATCTTCTCCGGCGCCGGTCTGCCACTCAACCTCCCAAAGTACCTGGATGAGTTTAAGAACACCAAGCTTGTGCCCATTGTGTCTTCGGGAAGGGCGGCAGCTATTATTGCCAAAAGGTGGCTTGAAAAATACAACTATGCTCCTGACGCCATTGTGGTCGAAGGTCCATTGGCAGGGGGCCATCTTGGATTCAGCGCTCAGCAAATTGACAACCCTGAGTATTCTCTGGAAAAACTCGTATCGGAAGTAATAAAAGAAGTTAAACCCTATGAAGAAAAAGCGGGAAAACCTATTCCCATTATTGCCGCAGGCGGTATATATACCGGAGAGGATATATATAGATTTATTCAACTCGGAGCCTCAGGCGTACAAATGGCAACACGCTTTGTAACTACAGAAGAGTGTGATGCTTCAATTGAGTTCAAAAAGTCATACATTGATTCCAAAGAAGAAAATCTCTGTATTATTAAAAGTCCTGTCGGCATGCCTGGTAGGGCAATATCCAATAAATTTATCGATGATGTAAACGCAGGAGGTAAAAAGCCTTACACGTGCCCGTACCACTGCATAGCAACCTGTGATTACAAATCCAGCCCATACTGCATTTCTCTTGCATTGATAAATGCCCAAAAAGGTAATTTCCGGCATGGATTTGCATTTGCCGGAGCTAATGCCCATAGGGCAAAAGAAATTGTACCGGTAAAAGAATTAATGGAATCCCTGGTAAAGGAGTACAAGGAAGCTGCGTGCAAGTAAAAGCCTTTGATATTGACAGCCCTGCATTGATGCAGGGCTGTTGTGCTTTATTCCTACCTATGCCCTGTTCTGCACCAGCTTACCGGTAACCGACCTTATCTCGGTAACCGACATGGTAACATTATCATTAAATTCGGCAAGTATACTGTTAAGCTTCTCATATTCCTTTCTTCTTGCTATTATATTTATAACCAATCTCCCTTTTCCTTTCATTCCAAAACCTATATGAGTAGTTACCGAGTAACCCTGGCTTCTCAAAAAATCAGCTATTTCCTTCCCTTTCTTCCTTCCGGCATAAACCGATACTTCCAAAAGGCCAAATGCTATTTTCTTCTCAACGATGTCGGCAAGGTATATTCCAAGAACCTTACCAAGAGCAAAAGCAAATATGTAAGAAATATTTGAAGAATCGCTTACCAGTTTGAATGCATATGAAAACAGTAATGCATCGCTGAATACTACAAAGTATACGGGTTTAATCATCTGCTTTGATATAAACAAAGTCTTTAGCGTACCAAGACAATTACTTACAGCATTAAGTACAAAAATAATTATTAAGTTTACTATCATTTATCCTCCTTTCTTTAAAGCTAACCAAATTAAAAAGCCTGACATATATGCCAAGCTCTGAAAATGCTTTTAAGTTTTGTATTCTGAAATAGATTAAAGTGCCCTTCCTAAAATCCTATCATCCTATACCTGAACCCAAAGCTGAAAACTCCATATATGAGGTCAGGTTGTATAATACCACATTTATCCTGTTATGTAAAGCAGAATTTATGTAACCTCCTTCTTCTGCTGCGGAACTGCTGTTGGAATTGAAATGAAAAAGGTTGTACCCTTCCCTTCTTCTGTCTCAAACCACATGGTGCCACCGAAATTACCGGTTATTATAGAATAAGAGATATATAATCCCAGGCCTGTGCCTTCGGTGCCCTTAGTAGTCAATATATTCTTAAATATGCCGTCTTTTAACCTTTCCTGTATGCCTCCGGCGTTATCTGTTACCGATACTACAGCATTATTATTTTCTCTTTCTGCCTTCAATTGTATAACTCCAGGCTTTTTATTATATGCCTGAATTGCATTCATAATCAGGTTTGTAAGCACCTGACCAAGCTTTCCTGAATCTCCAAATAACTTTATGTCCCCATCGCACTTGTAGACAAGCTCACAAGATGACTGAACCAGGTGGTGCCGCAGCAGTATCTGGAGGTCTTTCACAATATCTTCAAGGTCAAATACCTGTTGATTGTCCCCGCTCAGATTACGCGTATGATTCAGGATACTGTCAATTATCGTAGTAATCTTTCTTATTGACCTCTCGGATCTGGAAATATTCTCCCTCATATCCTTGGCAATATCAATGTAGTCCTGTTCTTCTAATTCATGGTCCTTTGTTCCGTTCTCATACTCATCAATAAGGCTTTTCAATTCATAGAAATTGTACTGCACTGCTGAAAGAGGGCTTTTTATATCGTGGGCTACTCCTCCTGCCAGTTCACCAAGCGATGCAAGGCGTTCCTTTTCAGATAACTGCTTATGTGCTTGCTTGATTTTTTCCATGTCCAGTTTATGCTGAGTAATATCTTTAAGCAGAATTATGGTTCCTAGATTAGTCTGGTTGGAGAGTATAGGCGTAACCTCAATAGTAAAATACTTGCCGAAATCACCCTCCTGAATGTGCTTCTCAAATGAAAGCGATGTTTTCTCTGCTGCAGCCCTTCCGACATATTCGGTAAACCTGGTTTCATCAATGCCGAGAGAAGGGTTGTCTCTAAAAAACTCCATGATATTGTCCCCTCTTTTGACCTTTATCATTCCCCTGAATGTCTCTACAAAGGTCCTATTGTAGTCGATTATTTCGAAATGCTCATTTATTACTATGTAGCTGTCCGAAATATGGTCAACTACTTTCTCCAGAGCAACGGGAACTACATTGAGGAAGTTAAATCCCAGGATTGCAAGCATAAAGCAGAGGATGGAAAAAGAGAAAGAAATGTTTTCTACGAATACCGGCATTATCACCAGCTTCTGTGTGCTCAGAATAATAATCAGAAGCGGAACCAGAGTTCCCAAGCATATCAGGATGGACTGCCTGGAAAAGAATCCCGAATTCTTAATTGAGAAATAAACAAGGTGGTACAAGCCGATAAAAATGCATATATAAGAGTAAATCTCGTGAACCGGATAGTATTTTCCATAAACGAGCTCGGTACTTATGAAGCTGTACTTTTCTATAAACAAATTATGATATCCATTCGTAAAAACCATAACCAGAGATACAGCAGGGATAACAAACAGAAGCAGCTGCTTCCATGAAAATTGTATCCGGGTCTTCGCAAATATTATACCCGTGTACAGCAGAGAGATGGGGATTAGGATTACTCCTATATAGGACACGTGCTCCAGGAAAATCACATATCTATAATTGTCTTGAAAAATAATCTGAAGCATTCTGGCAAAGCTCCAGATAAACATAAATACAACAATGCTAAAAAATGCATAGTGTATCTGCTTTTTGTTCTTCATTCTGCCGATCATAACTGCCATAAGCACTATTAACAATGTGGAAACAATCATGGGAATCAAAAAAACATCGTAATTACTCACACCGGTTTTCTCCTTAGTAAGAATTGGAGTACGGCGAATTCAGTGATGGTTAATATAATTATAATAAGTACTTCACTCTTTGCATATACCTAATCAGTCTTTCAATATATTGGTTGCCTATTGTCGGCCACTCAAATCCCAGTTGTGCCAGATACCTCTGTGTTATAGCAGAGTCAACATCAACGTCAGCCTTATACTCCAGCTCCTTTGTCTCGCTTATATCATCAATTATACCGGCCAGAACCTTTTGTCTGTGTTCGTCCCTGGAAACATCTTCAAGATACTCTTTGAATGCTTTTCTATTCAGTATTTTTATATCTATACCTATTGTATTAAAAGCCTCGAGAATATCTTTCATATTAATTTTTTTGTGATTGAATATATGAAACACTCTACCGCTTGACTCTTTTGTATTGGAAATACTCACAACCGCTCTGCCGGCACAGTCAACCGGCGTAAACTCAATTTCCTGCTCAATCATGTATTCAGGTACGGCTCCAAGCTGAATTATGGATTTCATAATACTGTAAAAATCATTTTCACTTATATTCTGCTGGAAATGACCATCTGAATACCTTGCCGTAAGGTTACCCATCCTGTAAATCGAAGCATCCAGTCCTTCTTTCACTGCTTTGAATATCAGGTTTTCGGCTTCGAACTTACTCCTTACGTATACGTTCTCAGTATAGTTCTGGCCTACATAAAAATCGTTCTCTGTAAACCTGGCGTTTCTTCGGCTGCAGCTTACCAGATAATTTCCGCAGACAGCTATGGTAGAAATATGGTTCAGCTTCTTTCCGTGTCTAAGTGAGAAGTCAATCACTCTCTTTGTTCCGGATACATTTACCTCTTCAGATTCCCTATAGTCACCGTAGTACTTGACTATTGCTGCAGCATGAATAACGGTATCGATACTCTCGGCTAATTCCTGGTACTCCTGTTCACTCAGGCCGAACCTCTCCAATGTGATATCGCCCCTAACCGTAAAAATCCTCTTACCAATCAGGCCGTCGTACCTTCCATCAAAATAGAAGCCCAGCAATTTCATCAGCCTGTTTTCAGCCACAGCATTACTATCACCTCGTACCAGGCAGCAAATATTGGCCCTGGTGGTATCTATTAATTCGCCTAGAATATGTATTCCTAGAAATCCGGTTGCACCCGTAAGGAGAATATTCTCTAATCCGGCCTCTTCCCCACTTATACAGGCCACCTCCTCCTTTACCTCCACAACTGCAATATCATGCGAATTTGCTTCGGTATCATCCCTTATGACCCCCCTGATTTTATCGGAAAGCTGCCTGAT
>JAWLGL010000239.1:0-3050 GCA_041685035.1 Clostridia bacterium | reverse complement strand
GAAGACGGTGACCATATATACGGAGTAATCAAGGGGACTTCATTAAACCATGGAGGAAAGACCAATGGTTATACTGTACCTAATCCCAATGCTCAGGCTGAACTCATTTCTGATGTATTAAGAAAGACCGGTATAGACCCGAGAACAATAAGTTACATAGAAGCCCACGGCACAGGAACATCTCTGGGAGACCCGATAGAGATAACCGGACTGGTAAAAGCATTTAGGGAATATACCAACGACAAGCAGTACTGTTCAATAGGTTCTGCAAAGTCTAATATAGGACACCTTGAGGCTGCTGCAGGTATAGCAGCACTGACCAAGGTGCTTCTTCAGATGAAATACAAGCAGCTTGCACCCTCAATCCATTCAGACAAGCTCAATCCCAATATCAACTTTGAGGAAACGCCATTTTATGTACAGCGCAGCCTGGAAGAATGGAAGAAGCCTGTGATAGGAGGGACAACCTATCCAAGAAGGGCAGGCATAAGCTCATTCGGAGCAGGGGGAGCAAATGCTCACGTCATACTGGAAGAATATGAGGAACCCGAAATAAAGATTGAAGCTGACAGCCAGGAAAAGCATATCATAGTGCTGTCAGCCAGAGATGAAGAAAGATTGAAGGAATATATTCTACAGATGTTGGAATATATCGATAAAGTCACAGTTATTAAGCAAAAGGAACAGATAAATGAAAGTGTTTTATTAGAAAAAGTAAAACATCAGTTACTCACAACCGCGTCATTAATTCTCAATGTTGATAAAGATGATATTAGTATTGAGGAAGATTTAGATGAATACGGGCTTGACTATGCCGGACTGGCTAAGCTGAAAGAAGAAATCTGTTCAACGTATGAAATTGAACTGACAAATTCTCTGTTCGCCAGGTATTTTTCGCTAGAGTATATTATTCAGTACCTGATTAAAGAGTATAAAGATACCCTGGTAAAGAAATATCCAGAGAGCTTAAGAACAACAGGAGAAGAGGAAGCTAATTACATTGTTAACATTAAAGATGTGGCATATACATTACAGTGCTGCAGGGAGCCTATGGAGCAGAGACTGGCTGTAATAGTGTCTAACCTTAAGGAATTGAAAGATAAGTTATCTGACTACTATTCAGGTAGTACAAAAATAGAAGGACTGTTAACAGGAGATACAAAAGACCTTGAGGGTAAGCTGGAACATTTGATAAAGGGCAAGGTTGGAAACGAACTGGTAAAAGGCCTTATTAAAGACAGGGAACTCTACACATTAGCAGAACTCTGGGCAGCTGGAGCAGAAATAGACTGGAGTTCATTATACAAGGACTATAGGCCCAAGCGGATATCCCTGCCTGTATATCCCTTTGCCAAGGAACGCTGTTGGTTGGAATCGCCTGGAGAAATTATCAGCAGTACAGCTAAAATTTCGAGGCTTCATCCTTTAGTTGATACCAACGAATCAACCATATATGAGGAATGCTTTAAAAAGGAGCTTGATAAAGAAGAATTTTTCTTAAAAGACCATATTGTAGGTCAGGATGTTATCCTGCCCGGTGCAGCATACCTGGAGATGGCCAGGGTCTCAGGAGAACTGGCAGATAGGAAGGGTAAGGTAAGGAAGATAAAAGACATCATATGGTCAAAGCCTATCATTATGGATAGAAGGTACAAAGAAGTATATGTAAGCTTGTATCCTGTTAATGGAGCACTGGATGCAGAAATATGGACATCCAAGGAGGATGAAAGGATAGTACATGCCCAGTGCAGCTTAATATTTGATTCAAAACAAAAAGAAAAGAGTGAAACTGGGACTATTGATATACAGGCAGTCCGAGGAAGATGCACAAAGGAAGTAGACAAGGATGAATGCTATAAAGCATTTGAGAGTTTTGGATTTAGATACGGTGAATCTTTAAGAGTAATAAATAATCTGTCATGGAATGATACAGAAGCCCTGTCACTCCTGAGACTTCCTGAAGGAATAAGGGAATCATTTGGAGATTATGGACTTCACCCTTCTATATTAGATGGGGCACTACAAACCATGATAGCACTGACAAAAGGTACTGGGAATACACAGTATATTCCTTATGCACTGGGTGAAATTGAAATAAATGGACCACTGCCTGAGGAATGCTATGCTTATGCTGCGTTTTCAAATGACAATAACCAGAGCGAAGCAGACACCAGGAAATTTGATGTAATGATTATCGATATGGACGGCCACGTCCTGGTAAGTATAAAACAATTGGAGGTTAAGGCTTATTGGAGAAAACAAACATCAATTGAAACCCAGGATTTAACCTCAAATGATACGTCAATTCTATACTGTGGTGTTGATTGGAAGAAATCTGAATTGGATTCAGCTTATAAAGAAGGAATAGTGCTGAATGAAAACACCTTAATTTTTGATAATTTTGAAGGTATGTTCGAAAAGTTTAAAGAGAGTTTCAAAAATGAAGGTCAAGGTCAATCCAGGGTTATTTTAGTAAGACCAGGTCAAAGCTTTAAAGATTTAGGCAGCATGGAATTCGAAATAAACCCTGGTAGTAAGGAAGACTATATAAAGCTTATTGAAATACTCAAGCAGCAGAATCTAATGCCCAAGAGAATAGTATACATGTGGGCGTCAGAAAAGTTTAAACCCAACAAAAAGATTATAGATGTCCAGCTTGAAAGGGGTGCTTACTCTCTCCTGTATTTAAGTCAGGCACTCATACATAATAAAATTAGAGATATAATACAACTGCTTTATGTATACCTGGTTGATAAAGGTGAAAGCCAACCGGTATATGCAGGAGTAAGCGGTTTTTCAAAGACCTTGTATCTTGAGAATAATAAGTTCAATTATAGGATTGTTGAAATAGTGAATCCCCCAGAGAAACATCCAACACTGGACCAGCTGATGGGTATAGTATTGAAAGAGTTTGAGTTTACTGGCGAAAACCAAACTGAAATCCGGTACGATGAAGGTATGAGGTTCGTAAAAGAACTGACCGAGGTAGAACCTGAGGGCCACCAGGATAATAACCTGCCTCTAAAAGAGAATGGAGTATATTTAATCAC
>JAWLGL010000238.1:0-3053 GCA_041685035.1 Clostridia bacterium | reverse complement strand
CGCATCCTTAAATGGAGGTGCAACCTTGTTCTTAACTACCTTGACCTTGGTACGGTTTCCTATTACATCATTTCCGTTTTTAAGAGTCTCCACTCTTCTCACATCAAGCCGTACAGATGAATAGAATTTTAATGCCCTTCCACCCGGAGTAGTTTCGGGATTACCAAACATTATTCCAACCTTTTCCCTGAGCTGGTTTATAAATATGGTTGTAGTTTTGGACTTACTCACAACTCCGGCCAGTTTTCGAAGCGCCTGCGACATTAACCGAGCCTGTAAACCGACATGAGTATCTCCCATTTCACCATCTATTTCAGCCTTGGGAACAAGAGCTGCAACAGAATCTATTACCACTACGTCAATTGCCCCGCTTCTGACCAGGGCTTCAGCTATCTCCAGTGCCTGTTCTCCTGTATCAGGCTGTGATACAATCAAGTTGTCTATATCTACCCCTAGTTTTCTTGCATATACTGGGTCAAGAGCATGTTCTGCATCAATAAAAGCTGCTTCTCCCCCCGCCTTCTGAGCCTCGGCAATTATATGCAGTGCAACGGTTGTCTTACCTGATGACTCTGGGCCATAAATCTCTACAATCCTTCCCCTCGGCACTCCTCCAACTCCGAGCGCTATATCAAGGCTGAGTGCACCTGTAGGAATAGCTTCAACGTTCATATGGGAAGTCTCACCCAGTTTCATTATTGCACCCTTGCCGAACTGTTTTTCGATTTGGCTCATAGCCATTTCTATGGCTTTTTTTCTTTCAGAAATCATATCCACACTCACTAAAAAGCACCTTCCTTCACTAATATATGCGAACATGTGTTCACATGCATATTATATATTAATACATGTTTCCGGTCAACAATTTATTACATAAATTACTAACAAATTTAATAATTTTATTAGTTTTTACTCTCAACTACTATCATGGTGTTATCCTATTAAGGGTTCTTGCAAATGGGATTGTCTCCCTGACATGTTCCAGACCGCAAATCCAGGCCACTGCCCTTTCGACTCCAAGTCCAAACCCGGAATGAGGCACACTTCCGTATCTCCTTAAATCCAGATACCATTCATATATCTCCTGGGGAAGCTTTTCCTCTTTAATTCTCTGCAAAAGGGCATCAAGGTCATCCTCCCTCTGGCTTCCGCCAATAATCTCTCCATAGCCTTCAGGAGCTAGTAAGTCGGCATTGAGAACTACATCAGGCCTCTGGGGGTCTCTCTTCATATAGAATGCTTTAACCTCAACAGGATACCTCGTAACGAATACCGGTTTGTCATACTTCTCGGCAATATAGGTTTCCTCCGGAGCCCCGAAATCATCTCCCCACTGCATATCAAAGCCACCATCCTGAACCATCTTGACAGCATCGTCATAAGGCAGTCTGCAGAATGGAGCTTTTATATTCTCAAGCTTCGAGATATCCCTCCCGATAACCTTGAGTTCTGCCGTTCTATTCTTCAAAACGCTTGCCACAATATACTCAATCAGGTTTTCCTGCAGTTCAAGATTTTCCTCAAAATCTACAAATGCCATCTCCGGCTCCAGCATCCAGAATTCATTGAGGTGTCTCCTTGTTTTATGCTTCTCTGCCCTGAAGGTAGGCCCGAAGCTGTAAACCTTACCAAACGCCATGGCACCTGCCTCTGCATAGAGCTGTCCTGTTTGTGTAAGATATGCATTCTCACCGAAGTAGTCAATTTCAAAAAGATTAGAAGTGCCTTCACAACAGGATGGAGTTATAATAGGAGGCTCAATAAGGGTAAATCCGTTGGAATCGAGAAACTCTCTACATGCTCTAGTTATTTCGGCTCTTACTCTCATAATCGCATGTTGTCTTGGAGTTCTAAGCCAGAGATGCCGGTTATCCATAAGAAACTCTACCCCGTGTTCCTTATGCGTGATAGGGTAGCTTTCATGTGAAAGATGTATCAATTTGACATCGGAAACTGTTAACTCGTATCCTCCTGGTGCCCTCTCATCCTTTCTTACCATACCACACACTTCAATAGACGATTCCTGTGTGAGCTTTCTGCACAGCTCAAACACTTCATCACCAACCTCGGATTTTACTGCAACACCCTGTATGAATCCATATCCATCTCTTATCTGAAGAAAATGAATCTTCCCACTTGAGCGGATATTATATAACCAGCCTTTGATAATAACCTCCTGGCCTTCATAGCTGCCTACCTTATCGATTGTAGTATGGTTCACAGAACTTCACTCCTTTTACTGTTTTCGTACAGACATAATACATATACTCAGGGTACATCATATCACAAACCTTCATGACTGTTAACACTTTTCACATGGAAAGTGGAGACTGAATCATGGATACTGGTTGAGGGGAAATGAATTAACCAGCGAATAAGTAATGGAAAAATCTTAGATAAACTATGCGAAGTTATGCTCAAATTTCAGGAAAAATTGACAGGACGTCAATTTTAGGAATTATTAAGCCACGATGGCGAATTAATTCCGGTCTGAAATTTAGCATGACAAGCATTTAGTTTATCTGGATTTTATAATCCTTATGAGCGGTTAATTTATTTTCCCTGTAACTCTAATTGAAGGGAAATGAATTAACAGGCGAATAAGTAAAAGATTAAGGTGGGCTTGAAGCCCACCTTTGTTAAATCAGTTGGTAATTTCCTCGACCTTGCCGTTTCCCATTTTCACAAGGTATACTTCCCAATACCTGCTCCCGAGCAGCTTGGCAAAATCTATATCAAATACAGCTATGTCAAATCTATTTTTTCCTTTAATCTTACCTCCGGTATCCATTGCCGTCACATATCCTATACCTTTTATATAGAATACCGTGCCTATTGGCCAGTATCTGGTATCAACCGCAACTGTTGTGCCAGGGACAATTGGTTTTCCGGAATAGGTTATTCCCTTATCGTTTCCGCACTCCTTTCTACTTGGTGTATAGGCTGTACCCTTGAATTTTCCCAGGTATTTTCCCCTGCTTATCCCCGAACGGGATGTAATCTGAGGAGGCTCAGTATAATTCCTTGGTTTTATCCCTGCGAGAGCCGCCAGC
>JAWLGL010000018.1:0-16932 GCA_041685035.1 Clostridia bacterium | reverse complement strand
AGAAGATGCTGAAGCGATTGTGCTGCCAGTAGTATCATCAATTATTTGTGCATATATATGGTTCAGGCTTCTGAATACATTCAGCCTTGGACGCTCAAGAGTACCAACCACTTTATTTCTGATACGTATATGCCTTTTCTTCCGCATCTCGTTCTTACTCTTTTTATTAATCATGTCACATCACTCCCTTCCTATTAACCTTTTCCACCCTTGCTGCCGGCTTTGCCTTCTTTTTTCCTTATTACTTCGTAATCATATTTGATACCTTTACCTTTGTACGGCTCGGGTTCCCTTTTCACCCGGATTTTTGCCGCAAATTGGCCTACAGCTTGTTTGTCTATTCCCTTAACTATTACTCTGTTGGGAGCGGGCGTTTCTACGGTTATTCCTTCAGGTTCTTCCATCTCTACAGGATGGGAATACCCAAGTGTAAGTATCAGTTTCTTTCCCTGCTTCTGCGCTCTGTAACCAACCCCATTGATTTCAAGAACCTTCTCAAAACCATTGGTGACTCCATCAACCATATTGTTAATCAATGTCCTTGTCAAACCGTGGAGTGACTTGTGCTCCTTCTCTTCTGAAGGCCTCTTAACAGATATTACTCCATTTTCAATTTTAATTATCATATCGCTGTGCATCTGCCTGACCAACGTACCCTTTGGTCCTTTTACAGTCAGGGTGTTATCCTTTTGGACCTTTACGTCTACACCATTGGGTATGGTTATGGGCAGTTTTCCAATCCTCGACATCTATATTCACCTCAATTCTTCACATATATCTAGCCCTAAGTTTGCGGTTTTTACCATACGAAAGCCATTATTTCTCCGCCGATACCTTCCTGGCGTGCTTTCTTATCACTCATAATTCCCTTGGATGTAGACAGTATGGCAACTCCTAATCCTCCAAGTACCTTGGGGACTTCATCCTTATTAACGTAAACTCTCAAGCCAGGCTTGCTGATTCTTTTCAGTCCGGAAATTACCCTGTTCTTATTGGCCTGGTTGTATTTAAGGGATACTCTCAGTATACCTTGCTTTCCGTCTTCAATCTCTTCAAATCCCCTTACATATCCCTCGCTGTAAAGTATCTCAACTATTGCCTTCTTAATTTTTGATGATGGTATGTCAACAGTATTATGCCTCGATGAATTTGCATTTCTTATTCTTGTTAACATATCAGCAATTGGGTCTGTTGTGTTCATCTATTAACCTCCTTCCAAAGTAAGTTCATGTCTGCATGCCACCTCCGGCGTAACCATACACCCAGGATATCTGACTGCAGTCATCAACCAACAGTCGACAGTTGAATTACCAGCTTGCTTTCCTTACTCCGGGTATTAAGCCCCTGTGTGCCAGATGTCTGAAACAAATACGGCAAACCCCGAACTTCCTAAGATAAGCATGCGGCCTTCCACATATCTTGCATCTATTATAGCTTCTGGTCACAAATTTTGGTGTCTTCTGCTGTTTTAATATCAGCGCCTTTTTTGCCACTTTTTCCCCTCCCTTTTAACTCTGACTGAATGGCATTCCAAGCAGCCTCAGCAGCTCTCTGCCTTCTTCATCAGTCTTGGCAGTAGTAACAAAGATTACATCCATACCTCTGATTTTTTCAACTTTATCATACTCAACTTCTGGAAATATAAGTTGTTCCTTAACTCCCAGAGTATAGTTTCCTCTGCCGTCGAAGGAATTGGGAGAAGTTCCCCTGAAATCCCTGACCCTAGGCAAAGCAACATTTAGGAATTTATCTACGAATTCATACATCCTTTTTCCTCGCAGGGTAACCTTGCACCCTATACTCATTCCTTGTCTGATTTTAAATGAAGCTATAGATTTCTTAGCTTTGGTAACTACCGGCTTCTGTCCGGTAATCAGAGCAAGGTCATTAACCGAGGCGTCTATTGCTTTAGGATTGTCTTTCGCATCTCCTACGCCCATATTAACTACTATTTTTTCTAGTCTGGGTACTTCCATTTGACTCTTATAGTTAAACTTCTGCTTAAGGGCAGGAATAACCTCTTTATTGTACTTTTCAAGCAATCTTGCCATGACCTATTACCTCCCTTCGTAAAACCTTATGCGTCTAACTGTTCACCACAGTTTCTACAAGCCCGTGCCCTGGTACCATCTTCAAGTACCTTCCTGGTTATCCTTGTAGGTTTTTCACAACTCTTGCATACTACCATAGCCTTACTACCGTATAAAGGCATTTCCTGGTTCGACTTTCCGCCTTGATCATGTCTTCCTCTGGGTTTTCTATGTTTTACACCGATATTTATACCTTCAACCACAACTTTTCTTTCGGTCGGAATAACCCGCAGTACCTTGCCGGACTTACCTTTATCTTTTCCAGATATAATCAATACCTTATCGCCTTTTTTTATATTCATCTTGGTCATAATGCCACACCTCCTTATTACAATACTTCAGGAGCCAGTGATATAATTTTCATGAACTCCTTGTCTCTCAGTTCCCTGGCTACAGGTCCAAATATACGCGTGCCCCTAGGGGTATTATCCGGTTTTATTATAACAGCTGCATTCTCATCAAACCTTATATGTGAACCGTCAGGCCTGTTTAAACCTTTCTTCGAACGGACTATCACAGCTTTTACAACTTCACCTTTCTTTACAACTCCGCCGGGTGTTGCATCCTTAACAGAAGCAACTACAATATCACCTATATTTGCATACTTGCGCATGGAGCCTCCTAAAACCTTAATGCACATTAATTCCTTGGCTCCGGTGTTGTCTGCAACCTTTAATCTGGTCTGTACCTGGACCATACCGCTAACCTCCTCCCTTACTGGCTTTCTCCTTATTGGCTGTCATTTACTAAACCATTAATATCAGCTTGTATAACAATTATTTCGCCTTCTCAACTACTTCAACAACTCTCCATCTCTTATCCTTGCTGAGAGGACGTGTTTCCATAACTCTGACCTTGTCTCCAATCTGACACTGGTTGGTCTCATCATGAGCCTTCAACTTATAGGTCTTTCTCATTACTTTCTTGTAAAGGGGGTGTTTTTTAGTGTACTCAATGGCAACTACAACAGTCTTATCCATTTTGTCGCTAACCACTCTGCCTACCCTGACTTTACGCAAACCCCGTTCAGACATTTATGCATCCTCCTATCTTCTAATCGCTTATTCCTTTAAGCTGCCTTTCTTTCATTACAGTTTTGATTCTAGCTATATCCTTCTTTACTGACTTTACTCTCATTGGATTATCCAGATTGTTAGTTGCCAGTTGAAACCTCAGCTTAAAGAGTTCTTTCTTGAGTTCTGAAAGCTCACTATTAAGTTCTGATACCGATAGTTCTTTTATCTTATTCGCTTTCACTGCTCTCACCATCCATTTCTTTTCCGCGGGCAACAAATTTGCATTTAATAGGAAGTTTATGTGCTGCAAGCCTCATAGCTTCTTTTGCAACTTCCTCGGCTACCCCGGCTATTTCAAAAAGAATTCTTCCAGGTTTGACTACCGCCACCCAGTATTCGGGTGACCCTTTACCACTGCCCATACGTGTTTCGGCAGGTTTTGCCGTAACAGGCTTGTCAGGAAATATTTTTATCCAAACTTTGCCGCCCCTCTTGATAAATCTGGTCATAGCTACTCTGGCAGCTTCAATCTGGTTACTTGTTACCCATGCCGGCTCCATGGCCTTGAGACCATATTCGCCATCAGATACGGTGTTTCCCCTCATAGCCATTCCCTTCATACGGCCTCGCTGTACTTTTCTACGTTTAACCCTTTTAGGCATCAACATACTTATTCGCCTCCCTCAACCGGTTTTTCTTTCTTAGCTTTCGGAAGAATTTCACCCTTATATACCCAGACCTTCACGCCAATCTTTCCATAAGTTGTAGTTGCCTCATGGAATCCGTAATCGATATCGGCCCTCAGTGTCTGTAAAGGAATAGTCCCTTCGTGGTAATGCTCGGTCCTTGCAATTTCAGCTCCGCCCAACCTGCCGGAAACAGAAGTTTTTATTCCCTTCGCTCCAGCTTTCATGGTCCTGGACATTGACTGTTTCATTGCTCTCCTGAAAGAGATTCTCCTTTCAAGTTGGGAGGCAATGTTCTCAGCTACAAGCTGAGCATCCAGCTCGGGGGACCTTATCTCAGATATATTGATAAGGATGTTCTTTCCCGTAATCTTCTCAAGCTCCTTACGCAGAACTTCGATTAACGTTCCTCCCTTGCCAATTACAATTCCTGGCTTGGCTGTGTGCACGTTTACCTTAATCTTGTTTGCTGCCCTTTCTATTTCAATTCTTGAAACTCCTGCAACAAAAAGCTTTCCTTTTACATGTTTTCTGATTTTCATATCTTCCATCAGATTATCTGAAAAGCTCTTGTCATTGGCATACCATTTTGCATCCCAGTCTTTAATTATCCCAAGTCGCAAACCATGGGGATGTACTTTTTGGCCCATCATCTAACCTCCTTATTACTTGGCTTCACGTAATACAACAGTAATATGACTTGTTCTCTTTCTTATCCTTGTGGCTCTACCCTGAGCCCTTGGTATTATCCTCTTGAGTGTTGGTCCCTGGTTTGCATATGCTTCAGCGACTACCAATTCATCAGCACTCATATTATGATTATTCTCAGCATTAGCAACTGCTGACTTCAGAAGCTTTTCAACAATTGGAGACGCTCCCTTGGGAACCGCCTTTAATATGGCTAATGCTTCAACAACCTTTTTATTCTTTATCAGGTCTATGACAATCTTAACCTTTCGCGATGATATTCTCGCGTACCTTAACATTGCCCTGGCTTCCATCTCAAATCCTCCTTCCTGACATTTGGTCTTAATCCCGGCTTTTATTTCAATGCTGTCGACTTTTCAGAGTGGCCACTATGGCTTTTAAATGTTCTGGTAGGAGCAAATTCTCCCAGCTTATGTCCAACCATTTCTTCAGTAATATACACAGGAACATGCTTCCTTCCATCATGTATGGCAATTGTATGGCCAACCATTTGCGGGAATATGGTTGAAGCCCTAGACCAAGTCTTGATAACTTTCTTGTCTCCAGCTTTATTCATAACCTCAATCTTTGCCATTAAGCTCGGGTGGATATATGGTCCTTTTTTAATTGATCTGCCCATCCTCTATTCCTCCTTTCGGCAACCTTACTTTCTTCTCTTGATTATAAACTTATCAGACAATTTCTTTTTCTTTCTGGTTTTGAATCCTAATGTCGGTTTTCCCCATGGTGTAACCGGACCCGGCCTGCCTATAGGAGCTTTTCCTTCTCCTCCACCGTGCGGGTGGTCAACAGGGTTCATTACTACACCTCTTACAGTAGGCCTGATTCCGAGCCATCTTTTTCTTCCTGCTTTACCGACAGTAATATTTTCATGTTCAAGATTACCTACCTGGCCTATTGTAGCCCTGCAATTCATACTGATGAGCCTGACTTCTCCCGAAGGAAGTCTCACGTGTGCATAGTTTCCTTCCTTAGCCATCAGCTGTGCAGCATTGCCTGCAGACCTTACCAGCTGGCCGCCTTTTCCGGGCTTAAGCTCAATATTGTGAATAAGCATACCTACAGGTATATTTGCAATAGGCAAACAATTTCCAGGTTTGATATCTGCGTTAGCTCCTGACTCAATTCGGTCACCCACCTTTAAGTGGTCCGGAGCAAGAATATACCTCTTTTCACCATCCTCGTAGGTAAGAAGAGCTATATTTGCAGTTCTGTTAGGGTCGTACTCTATTGCGCTAACTACCGCCTTAATACCGTCTTTATTCCTCTTGAAATCGATAACTCTATATTTCCTTCTGTTACCGCCTCCACGATGCCTGATGGTTATTCTTCCTGAATTGTTTCTTCCGGCATTCTTACTTAGAGGCTCAAGAAGGGACTTCTCAGGCTTCTTCTTTGTCAGTTCAGAGAAATCTTCAACAGTCATATATCTCCTAGACGGAGTAGTAGGACTGTATTTTTTTATCGCCATCTCAATTTCACTCCTTTTATTTCAGTGCTGCATTCCTCGAGCTTATGTTTCTTGGTTGGGAATCCAGTACAAAAGTAATGTTATGCTTGGATACCGCCAAATTCCTCTATGGAATCCTTATATTTTCTAGTGGTTACTTTTTCTTTTCCGCCCTTATCCAGGTATGTTTCTGGTGCCGGGTTGGTATCAATTCTCACAATTGCTTTTTTCCAGTCAGGCCTTTTCCCTTCATGTACACCTCTTCTTTTTGTCTTGCCTTGAACTATCATGGTGTTAACCTTTTTGACCTTTACTTCAAACAGCTTTTCAACTGCCTGCTTAACTTCGGTTTTTGTTGCATCCTTGATTACCTCAAAGGTGTACTTTCCTATTCCGATTTCATCATTGCTCTTTTCTGTTATAATAGGTCGGATTATAATATCTTGAGGGCTTCTCATTTCGCGTACACCTCCTCAACCTTTGTGACAGCGTCCTTGGTTATTATAAATTTATCGTGTTTAAGTATATCGTAAACATTCAAGGTGTTTACCAATGTGGTCTTAATTCCGGGAATATTTCTTGCAGATTTTTGTACCTCTGCATTCTTCTCCGGCAAAACAATTAATGCTCTTGAACTGATTTCCAGTTTGCCCAATAATTCAGTCATGCGCTTGGTTTTGATTTGGTCGAACTTGAAATCATCAAGTACAAGAATATTATTATCCAGTACCTTTGAGCTTAGTGCAGATTTCATTGCTAATCTCTTTACTTTTTTGGGAAGCGAATATTTATAGTTTCTGGGCTTGGGTCCTAATGCAACTCCACCCTTTATCCATTGTGGAGCCCTTATACTTCCCTGACGGGCTCTGCCCGTTCCTTTTTGTCTCCAGGGCTTTCTACCTCCACCCCTGACTTCTCCTCTGGTCTTTGTCGATTGAGTTCCCTGTCTCATATTTGCACGTTGGTTAACAACGGCCTCATGTAACACAGCTTTGTTGACTTCAACTCCGAATACTTCATCGCTCAACTTGATGCTGCCTATCTGTTCTCCTTCAGAATTATATAAAGCAACTTTAGGCACAGTAATCCTCCTTTCAAAACTTTAAACTCCGGCGGCAGTCATTTTGCTGTCCGGCTTCGGATTATATCCGAGCTCCAGAACCTGCAGCCGATACTGATAACTACTGATGTTTTACTGTTTCGGTTATATAGAGTAAACTGCCTCTTTGTCCGGGCACAGAACCTCTGACCAGAAGCAGGTTCTTATCTAAATCTACCCCAGCAACATCCAGATTCTGTATTGTAACCTTTTCATTACCCATATGGCCTGGCAGCTTCTTCCCTTTGAATACCCTTCCCGGACTTGTGGTTGCTCCCATCGAACCGGGCCTCCTGTGATACATGGAACCATGCTCCATTGGGCCTCTATGGGCATTATGCCTTTTTATAACACCCTGAAAACCTTTACCCTTGGATATTCCACTGATATCTACTCTGTCCCCTGAACTGAAGATGTCAACCTTGATTTCACTCCCTACCTTGTATTCATCGGCGTTTTCCATCCGGAATTCCCTCAGGTACTTCTTAGGGGTAAGCTTCACCTTAGTGTAATGACCTTTAATCGGTCTGGTTACGTTTTTGTCCTTAACTTCTCCAAATCCGAGTTGAAGAGCGTTATATCCGTCATTTTTCAATGTCTTTTTCTGAACAACTACACAAGGGCCTGCTTCTATTACAGTAACCGGTATAACGTTACCATTTTCATCAAATATTTGGGTCATGCCTACTTTCTTCCCGAGAATTCCTTTCTTCATCTCTCATACCTCCTTATTGGTTATTGGTTCACCGTTAGGAACTTATTGCTTCAGCACACTGCTTAGAACCGTATCGCCGCTGGTGAACATGACCTTTACAGCTTGATTTCGATATCCACTCCGGCCGGAAGGTCCAGCTTCATTAAAGCATCTACGGTCTTCGGAGTTGGTAACAGGATATCGATGAGTCTCTTGTGGGTTCTCATCTCAAACTGTTCCCTTGAGTCCTTATATTTGTGCGGGGCTCTGAGAATTGTAATTATATCCTTCTCAGTCGGCAAAGGTATGGGACCCGATACCCTTGCTCCCGTTCTCTTCGCTGTGTCGACAATCTTTTCCGCAGATTGATCAAGCACATGGTGGTCAAAAGCCTTCAACCTGATTCTGATTTTCTCTTTGTTTGTCACGCTGCTTCCTCCTTTAATCACACGTTTTAGGAAATTGTGATAAACCATAATGCATGTTTACTTCTCACAACTTTCCTTGATTTTTCACGTGAGACAAGCAGTTTCTTACCACGAGGCCTGGCGTATCATGAAATGTTCAAAATTAAACCCAGGCAAAACAATTTGCGATATACCGCAAATGTGTAAACCTGGGCTAAATAGTTTTGTCAAACTCCGCCTAAAAGCCATAACGTGTACAGCTACTTGCCGCCCGGTTTATAATCGGACATTCTCAGCAGGAATTCCCCAACCGCAAGGGTTAGCAACCTCCTACATCATCGCATTATGTCACAACTGCTTTATTTTACTACAGGTCATTTCTTTTTTCAAGCATTTATTTTTAATTTTTAAAAATTTATTGAAAAAATTTAATTTTTTTAGATAGACGGGATGGATAAGGGAAAATGACATTGGCAGGGAAAATTCTACCTCAGATTGGTCCATTCTGATGATTTGTATTTATCTACTAAGCTGTCGACAAAATCCTGCTCAAAGGTAGACAGATTTCCCAATGTCCCATTAATCCGAAATGCATTCTCAAACCCTTGAAAAATTGAGTCTGATATATTGGAGTATTGGATATCTGCTTGCACAATCTGTCTCAGGGTTACCACCCTGCTTCTGAAAATATTATCAAGCTCAGGCCTTGACTCTTTCCTTCCAGTAAGCACTCTTATATTCTTCCCGATGTCAATATCGACAAGTATGGAACCATGCTGGAGTATCACGCCGTTTTTTCTTACCTGCGCGCTCCCTACAAGCTTCTTCCCTTCATGCAAAACCTCATACATAGATGCCGCATCGAAGCATGCAGGCGAATTCTCTCTTCCTTCTTTGTCTTTAGTGGATTGAAGACCAACATCCGCCCCCAAACGCCTTAAACCATTAATTACGCCCATACAAATAAATCTGTAAGATTCGGTTATTGATTTGGGCATTCCGGGATAGTCTTCTCCAACCACTACGCTGTATGTAACCTCATGTTCATGAAGAACTGCCCTCCCTCCTGTAAGGCGTCTTACCACATCTATGCCCAAACTTTTGCACATCTCTACATCAACCGAATTTCCAAGCTTCTGAAAGTAACCTATTGAAACTGCAGGAGGTCTCCAACCATATAGCCTAAGGGTTGGTGGTATAAGCCGGTTTCCAAATGCAGCAGCTATAGCTTCATCCACAGCCATGTTTGTAAAGCCGTCTGCATATTCAAAGTCGATAAATCTCCACTCCAATACAATCACCTTCTATTCTTCGTGCAAGTTATATGAAGCTGCAGAAGCTAGGGAATTATTCCCGTAAGCCTTACTGCTTCTTTCACTTCTTCGTCGGTTAGTTTCCTTGGATAGTTAAACATTGTTGAATTTGGACTTTCATTATAGTAAGGTCTGTTGCAGCCCGTACATCCTGAAGTAAGAAATGCCGAGCCATCTGCGAGTATATCTTTTATTTTCTCATTCGTTAGGGGGAGTTCCGAAAGTTCTCCTCCATGGAAAACCATATCTTCTTTTCTGCATATGTCCATCCTGATTAAATAGTGGGCTGTTTGGATTCTTCTATATGATTCGACTGCCGGTCTAGGCCATTTTTCCATACCGCTTCCCTTTACCGGTGTAAATGCAAACAGACCAACACTTATACCCATATCATACATGCGCTGAATTATATTAACCATTTCCTGTTCGGTTTCCCCCAATCCTACAATCAGATGAGTTCCAACCTTCCTGGGGAATATTGCAGCACATTCCTCTAGCAGTCTGAGTCGTTTTGAAAAATTAGGTCCCTTTACCCTTTTATAGACTTCAGGTGAAGCAGCATCCAATGCAATGGCTATCCTGTCGGCACCAGCCTGGAACAACCTTTCTGCATCCTGCAGGGAATTTACTGCTCCGGATATACACAATGGAACCCCTGTTAAGTTTCTCGCCCTGCTTACTTCTCCAATAAGAGTATTCAGAATTCCTGGCTGGTTCACTACCTGAATACACGTCCTGTATATTCTTCCCTGGATGAATGCCCTTTCTATCAGTGGCCAAATATCAGTATTTACTTTATTCCAGGTCACCCTCGACAGCAGGCTGCGGTTTGAATTACTGGTTCCAGCCTGAGGGCAGAACAGGCAGCTTCCTGAACATTTCTCCCCCATCATTAGATATGCAGTAGTAGGCAGGGTATCTGCCCTATTTTTTTTCAAACCCAATACTATCTCAGTACCTATTGAAACCTTCAAGCTATTATTCTTCCTTTCAAATATGTTATTGACCGAGGCTTGACTGGAGCCTGGAATCAAGCAGCTTCACCCTACAATTATAAGAAAATTTAAAAGAATGCGCAGCACTCCTCATGCCACAAGGGTCTGAGCCCCAATTCCTTTGCTTTCTCCTGTGCCGACAGATGCGGCATTACTATTCCGTTTACTCCAGCAGCCAGAGCAAGGCTGTCAACTGTTTCTCTATACACTCCCCCAGGCCTCATACAGCCCAAGGCAATTTCTGTTTGAGGCATTATCACTCTTGCCTTGGCAAGCACTTCGAATACTCTCCTCCCCTCTGGGGGAGGCCGATTCTCAAACCTGGTATTACGTGTTGGCGTAAATATTATGAAGCATAGATTTCTCAATCCAATTTCTTTAAGCTTCTCAATTATGGATAGCTCTGCTTCAGTTTCATCATCCAGCCCCAGGCAAATATGCGGAACAACCTTTAACCCTTCAGATAGCTTCCTGAAAACTTCAATATAATGCTCTACAGTATAATCCAGCCCATACACCTCTTTTATTACCTTATCACTAACAGGTATATCCATAGAAATCACATCGGCAATTGCATAAAGGCGCTTGATGTCTTCATCTTTGGGCATACCAGTATGAATGTTAATCCTGTATCTATCTTTAAGAGCATATACCTTTTCCCAGCAGCTTTCAAGATTTACCCTGCCATACTTGTCGCATCCTCCGCTTACCAGGCAGCTAAGTACTCCTCTCTTGTCAAAACCGCTTATAGCAGCATCAAGCGAGTACATAGATTTAAGGTAATGTCCACCGCAGTGTGAACAGTTTAATTGGCAGCTGGCTCCGGTAGCACTGATAGCTGCTGTCCGGACCGGTTTGAAAAACGCAATTACATCACCGAATACCTCCTGCCTCCTTTTCCACGCATGGTCAGCAAGGCTGCACAACCGGGTATCCAGCTTACCTTCCA
Organism: Clostridia bacterium; assembly: GCA_041685035.1. Classification (GTDB taxonomy): domain Bacteria; phylum Bacillota; class Clostridia; order Acetivibrionales; family UBA4821; genus JAWLCD01. Next base: position 5,525 of record JAWLGL010000018.1, on the reverse strand, counting down.
ACAACCTGTTCAGATGGTCATAATGAATCTTCGTTTCCACTTTTCCTTCCTTTACTGATGGGTCTCTCACACCTGTATTTTAAATTAAACTGCAGTTGGTCTGTACTACTTTTTGAAACACTAATATTATATAGGGGAAACGAATTAACTAGCGAATAAGTAATGGAGAAATCTTAGACAAACAGGTTTCTTGGATTCAGGAGGAGTATATCTCCGACTGAATCTTAGAAGCCGTTATCCAGGGACGTAGCGCCGCTTTTCTATAATATTAAAGCTGGAATCTTAGCGGCGGTAGTCATCGGATATACTATGCGAAGTTATGCTCAAATTTCAGGAGGAATTGACAGGACGTCAATTCTAGGAATTATTGAGCCACGATGGCGAATTAATTCCGATCTGAAATTTAGTATTACAAGCATCTAGTTTATCTTGATTTCGCAGTCCTTATGAGCGGTTAATTTATTTCCCCTAAAATACCACAGAATCCCCTAGACAGCTTAAATTAAAAACAGTAAATCAGGTTGTATTTCAATCAATAGGTTGTTCCAAAAGAAAAAAAAGTGATACTTTCGTACCACTTTTTGCTGTAATCATATTATTCAGGCTCAACCAGCCCAACTCCTCCTCCTTCAAGTCTGTACAACACATTCACCTGCTTTGTAGCAGCATTGGAGAAGACTAAAAAGTTATCATCCTCAAGATTCAACTGCATCAAAGCTTCCTCCAGTGTCATGGGCTTGACTGAATATTTTTTGGACTCAACTATCTTAAGCCTTTTGTCATCTGTATCTGAATCCTCGAGCTCAGAAACTATACTATCCTTTGTAGGTGCACTCTTGATTTTCTTTTCAACCTTGGTTTTATTCTTCCTAACCTGACGTTCCAGAACATCGACAATCTTGTCAATCGAAGTGAACATATCATCATTCTTTTCTTCAGCCCTAAAAACCACTCCATTAAACGGTATGGTAACCTCAACTACATGATTGTTTTTTTCCATACTGAAAGTTGTATGTACCTCAGTATCAGGGTTAAAAAATTTGGCCAATTTGCCAATCTTTTTAATCAGTCTTTCTTTTAGTACATCAGAGACTTCAAAATTTCTCCCACTGATAATAAACTTCATAAATGCCAGCCCCTTTCCGTCACAAGATTTTGTGGTTGGTTACTCCCTACTCTTCTGGTGTTGAGGCAGTTTCCCCATTATTATTAATATTCTACATATAACAAATAAATCCTGCTGCTTTTTGCTATCAATAATGAATTTGCAACCTGCATACCGGCGTTTTAAAACCATCATTTCCCAATGTGGATAACGCTTGTCCTTTTTCATAATTTCTGTGGATAATGTGGATAATTCTGTGTATAACTGCTGTTATTTGCTTTTTAGATGTTGAAAACTTTTGTTTAGCACCCATTTTAAACTACTTTATGTTAATAGAAAGAATGTTCTATAGAACATTCTTTCTATGTATGGTTAACGTAATACTGTACTAAAGGTTATACAACATTTGTACCTTTATAATACCACTGTAAAATCTGTTCAAATGTGAAACCTGCTTCAGCCATGGCTTTTGCACCATTCTGACTCATACCTATACCGTGCCCCCATCCCCTTCCATCAAATCTGTAAGTAGTAGTTGATACCGGATACTCCTTTGTTGAAGCTGCACCTATGGCAAACATCTTACTTGACTGCTGTCCAATAGTATAATCTCCGTCTGCCGCCCTTATCCTCAAGGCACCAATATTTATTCTGCTTATCGTGCTCTCATTATCCAGAACAGCTATATCCGAATCGGTAGAAATTGAATACCACTGACTCCTTAATCCCAGAGCAGTACGGCACTTCTCTCTCTCAAAAATCTTTTCCCCCTTGGTTCCCTTAATCAATAATTTTATGACCCGCCCTGCATTAGAAAACTCCAGAGCTTGTATTGAGACAATTCCCCCCACATCATACCCTTTTGCTTTCAGCCTTTGGCTTACTTCCGCACTTGTGAGGGCCTCAGACCACTTGGAATATGTGAGGTTAGTTGGTTCATATTTATCCTCAACACTTACCAGGTAAGGACAACTTTGGTCCGGACTCCATACGTTTTCTACGTTTTCAGTCTTTCCGCCGCTGGTTGAAAAGTAATATGTTGTGGCAGGGTTACCGTTATATACAAGTATCTTCGCTCTTGTCTGGTCAACTGCTTTATTTGAATTCTGGTGCTCGTATTCATATCCTCCGTAAGCCTGGTCACTTACGGTGTTACTCATATCGAAACCCCACTTGGAGTACTTGCCTAAATTACGAATGGAATAGGTCCTGGCTGCTACGGCCTGTGCTTTTACTGCCTCAAGGGGACTTAACGCCCCTATTTCCTTAGGGACAACACCATACAGGTAATCCTCAAGAGGAAGAATATTTATAACTGTCATGTCGCTTGTATCATACCTTCGTACTTCAATCTCTCCTCTGAATTTCTTGCCGTTAACATTTATTAACTTAGGAGTTGACACCGATTCTGGCTTCAATCTTAGGAACTGGTCCTGGCTCTCAAACATCAATTTTATTTCTACTCCGGCCAGAACCTGCACTCTATGTTTATTGGGTTGAATTACCGTATATGTACCCTCACCCAGTGCAGGCACTAAAACCGACTGAATCTCCTGCTGTGCACTTCCGACATCCAGATGCAGTCCGGACCATATAAACCAGCTGCCGTTCTGCCAGGCTGGATACGCCTGTATACCTATCTGTCTGATTCTTTGGATTTCCCCATCCAGAACAGTCTTATCGGTATAGGACTGCCCAATCTGAACATGGTATGGCCCGAACTTTTCTCCGTCCGGAATATTGGAATCGGTAGGCTTGAATTCGATAACAAGATTCCCGCTCTTAACAAAGTATGAGTCCTTTCTGATTGAGATTGGTTCTGCAGACTGGTGTTCATAAAGGGTACTGAAACTGCCCGACTCGAACCCTACGGTTATCCCTGCTTCTCCCTTGATATCCACCTTAGGCATGGCTGAGCTTCCATAGTATAATCCTATTCTTACCTTTTCGGGAATAGCCACCTGGGCATATGAGACTGCTCCTGAAACAATAAAAATCAAGATAAACAATACAGGCAGTTTTCGTATTGCCATTACCAGTTCCCCCTTAACATACTTATCTTTGGTATAACTTATAGATTATCTGCGGTCAGTCAAGCGAAATGCGACAGAATACCCTTTTATATTTCGACATTATGGCTGAATTATCCTTCGAAAAGTTCTTTACAGAACTGTTACAGTTCTTTTCGTTTACTCTCAAGAAGGTTCTTTTGTTCCTCAAACCCGGGTTTCCCAAGAAGGGCAAACATATTCTTCTTATATGCTTCCACACCTGGCTGATCAAATGGGTTCACTCCAAGGATGTATCCGCTTACACCACAGGCTTTTTCAAAGAAATATACCAGATTTCCAAATGTAAACTCGTTTAGTTCCGGAACTGAAATCACCATGGCAGGAACTCCTCCGTCGTTATGTGCCAGCAAGGTACCTTCAAAAGCCTTCTGGTTAACATGGTTTATTGTCTTGCCATTGAGAAAGTTCAACCCATCGATATTATCCTTGTCTTCTTCAATCGGCTTATCTCTCCGGGGCTGATCTATATGTATAACCGTTTCAAAAATATTCCTCAGGCCATCCTGGATGTATTGCCCCATTGAATGAAGGTCTGTAGTGAAATCAACCGCAGCTGGAAAAATGCCTTTGTGCTGTTTACCTTCGCTCTCTCCAAACAGCTGCTTCCACCATTCCGAAAAATAATGTAGTCCCGGTTCATAATTAACCATTATTTCAGAGGACTTGCCTTTTCGGTAAAGAATATTTCGTACAACTGCATATTGATAACATTGATTATCGTAAAGCTGGTCACTACTGTAATCTCTGAGAGCACTGTGCGCACCTTCCATAATGGAATCAATGTCAATTCCTCCGACTGCAAGAGGCAGCAGACCAACTGCAGTCAGCACTGAATACCTTCCCCCTATTTCATCAGGAATAACGAAAGTTTCATATCTCTCTTCATCAGCCAGCTTTCTTAGTGCTCCCCTATTTCTATCGGTGGTTGCATAAATTCTCTCCCTTGCCCCACTCCTGCCATACTTTCTTTCAAGCAGGTTCCTGAAAACCCTGAAGGCCAGTGCCGGTTCAGTAGTGGTTCCAGATTTTGATATAACATTTATGCAAAATTCCTTGTTTTCCAATATATCCAACAAGTCCGAAATATAGGTTGAACTGATATTATTTCCTGCAAAGTAGATCTCAGGCCTATTCCTTTTATCCTTGGGCATCAGGTTGAAAAATGAATGTGATAACGCCTCCAATCCGGCTCTCGCCCCCAGGTAAGACCCTCCAATTCCAATGACCACAAAGGCTTCACATTCATTTCTAATCTTTTCAGCTGCCTCTTTGATTCTTCTGAATTCCACCCTGTCATATCTTTGAGGCAGTTCAAGCCAGCCCGTATATTCACTTCCTAATCCTTTCCCTTCATGCAGGAGCTGGTGCGCCAGCTTAACTTCGGACTGCATGCTGTCAACTTCATCCTGATTTATAAACGGAAAACACTTTGAATAATCAAACCTGATTTTTGACTGCATCTAATCACTCCCGGTTTAACTTATTTTGTTAGTTAATTAATCTACCATCCCTTAGCCTTCCTTAACTTGAACGGCTTCAGGTCATTATTGTTTCCAACCACTATAAGCACCTCATCCTTATGCAAAACAGTCTCAGCTGTAGGAGAAGCATTTAGCCTTATACCATCCTTTACAGCGATTATATTAATCCCATGCCTCGCCCTGACGTGCAGCTGTCCTATGGTTTTCCCCTCCCACTCTTCGGGTATTGGAATTTCTACAATACTATACTCTGGCGATAGTTCTACAAGGTTATTTACGTTCTCAAGCGCAACCAGACTTCGTGCAACCCTCACCCCCATATCTCTCTCGGGAAAAATTACCTTATCTACGCCCAACTTGTATAAAGCTTTTGCCTGAATATCATTTTGGGCTTTCGCAACTATATGTTCTATTCCAACTTCCTGAAGAACTATTGCTGCAAGTATTCCGGAATGTATATCACTACCGGTTGAGATTATGGCGGCATCAAAATTCCTTACACCAAGTGACCGCAGCAAGTCCTCGTCGGTAATGTCTCCTCTTATTACCTGCGTTACCGAGTCTGCCATATCTTCTACAATTTCTTCGTCCTTTTCAATAGCCAGCACTTCGTGGCCCATTTCATACAACGTAGTCGAAACACTCTGTCCGAATCTGCCGAGTCCTAGAACAACAAATGACAGCACTTTCATTCCTCCTTAACCAACCATAATTCTCCCTTCGGGATAGCTGTAATTCTGCTTTCTTCTATTAAGCCTTCTGGCAAGTGCAAGTGTTAAAGTTAGCGGCCCCACCCTACCCAGAAACATCGCCATAGATATCATCAGCTTACTGAACTCAGACAGGCTTGACGTTATCCCCGTGCTA
>JAWLGL010000237.1:0-3064 GCA_041685035.1 Clostridia bacterium | reverse complement strand
GCCTGATAGGTGAAGTCAAGCGTATGGACCTTTATTCACCCAGGAATCTTCTTGACTGCGGCACCCATACTATTGACCAGGCTTTAAGCTTTATTGGCGAAGCGACTGTCAAGTGGGTAATTGGTGCTGTAGATACCAGTGAGATTCGCAAATCCTTTAACATTGATTCTGAAGCCATGGCTACCGGGACTATTGTATTTGAGAATGGAATACGCGCCAATATCCAGGTTGGAGGACCTGATATGGATATGGCTACCGGTGTGCGTGTAATCGGAAGCAAGGGTTTTATGGAAGTATCCTGGCCCGGTCAGATTAACCGTGCAGTTATTTATGACAATCCATCCTGGCAGCCTCCGAAAGCAGAAGATGACCGTGATGAGCACATGAAACGCGTAATAAAAAATGTAATGGATTGCCTTGAGTCCGGGGAAGAACCTGAGCTTAGTTACAAAAAGGCACTGCGTGCAGGAGAGGTAATCTTTGCACTGTATGAATCAGTTCGCCGTAATGCCAGGGTAGAACTGCCCCTGACAGGCGTATCGGACAATCCGTTTGTGTCAATGGTTGAAGAGGGCAGGTTCCAGACGGCTGTAAAATGAAACGGATTTGCAGGCCCGGAAGGCTATATTACGGAAGCCAGAAAGATAATTTTTGCTCTTAACAAGTTAGTTTCAGAGGTAGACTTCTGATACCTGATTGCGTCATAATATACTTACCGGGTTTGTAAATTCGAAAATCAAGTGCGAGCATACAAACCCTGAGTATATTTTTTATTTGGAGAAAATGAGCATGAACATGAGAAACATTTCTGAAAGACCCTGGTATCGTCGTGTTATAAGATGGGGGCAGACAAACCTTACAGAGATTGACCCAATAGAGTGTGATGTTGAATGGTGGAGAGAATACTGGAAGAAGACAAAAACTCAAGGCGTTATAGTGAATGCCGGAGGAATTGTGGCGTATTATCCTACTTCTGTCAAGCTTCACTATAAAGCTGAACACCTGGGAAACCGTGATTTATATGGTGAGTTTAATGAAGCAGCAAGAAAAGACGGATTGGCAGTACTTGCCAGAATGGACTGCAACAGAGCAACCAAGGATTTTTATGATGCGCATCCTGACTGGTTTTCGGTTAATCCCCAGGGTGAGCCGTATAAATCTGAAGGACGCTATTTTTCATGTATAAACGGACCGTACTACAAAGAACATATACCTGAAGTATTAAGGGAAATTGCCACAATGTACCACCCTGATGGTTTTACTGACAACAGCTGGACAGGTATTTCACGCAAGCTTATCTGCTACTGTGAAAATTGTAAAAGGAAATTCAGGGAGGAATGTGGAAGCGAGCTTCCGGTTAAGCAGGATTGGGATGATCCTGTTTATAAGAAATGGATCAAATGGAGTTATAAATGCCGTACTGAGAACTGGGACCTATTTAACAAGGTTACACAGGAGATAGGAGGGCCTGATTGTCTCTGGCTTGGCATGGTCAATGCAAATCCTGTCAGCACACATTGCTCCTTCTGTGATTTGAAAGAAATCGGCGAACGCTCGTTAATAGTAATGTGTGACCACCAGTCAAAAGATGCACTGAACGGTTTTGAGCAGAACAGCCTTAACGGTGGCCTTTTACATGGACTTTCAGGCTGGGATAAGATTATACCTGAAAGCATGGCAAATTATGTAAGAGGTATGCGTGCCTTCCGTAGGGCAAGCAACCCTGTGAGGGAAACAAGGTTATGGATGTATGAAGGAATAGCCGGCGGTATCTCCCCATGGTTTCACCACGTAGGAGGTCTTCAGGAGGACAGGCGGCAATATAATAACGCTGTTCCGGTAATGCAGTGGCATGCAGAAAATGAAGCCTATCTGGTTAACCGGCTTCCTGTGGCAAATGTCGGTCTTGTATGGAGCCAGGATAATATTGAGTTTTATGGGCGGAATGATGCAGAAGAAAAAGCTGCTCTTCCATGGCATGGATTTATACGTGCACTGACACGGGCAAGGATTCCTTTTTTACCGGTACATGCAGACCATATCGAGAGAGAGATGAAAAATCTGGATGTCCTGATTCTGCCTGAGCTTGCAGTTATGTCAGATTCACAGTGCAAGGCAGTAAAACACTTTGTTGAAGCAGGTGGAAGCCTTGTGTTTACCGGTGTTACGGCCCTACTTGATGAATGGGGAAACGAAAGGAAAGAGTTTCCGCTTGAAGAGGTTACGGGGATAAAACACGCAAAGTTGACCGAAGGCATGGCTGGACGCCAGACTTCAGACTGGGAATTCTTTTCACTGCATAATTATTTCAGGCTGCCGGATGAGCGGCATCCTATATTCAAAGGCTTTGAAGAAACTGATATACTTCCTTTCGGAGGACTGCTCCAGAAAGTTATTTCCGGAGAGAACCTGCAGACAGCTGCAACCTATATTCCGGCTTTCCCCATATATCCTCCGGAATTCAGCTGGATGAGGGAGCCAAAGACTGATATTCCTGCAATTCTCGCAGGAGAGCATGCTTCGGGTGGGCGTATTGTATACTTCGCCGGGGATGTAGACCGCTGCTATGGCCGCATTCACCTGCCTGACCTTGGTGACCTGCTGGCTAATGCCGTACGTTGGGCAGCTGCAGATACTCTGCCGTTAAAAGTATCAGGCCCCGGTTATATTGATTGCAAGTTATACCGTCAGGAGGGAAGGTATATTCTTCACCTGGTCAATTTAAGCGGCTGCAACCAGTATCCGGGTTATGTTGAGGAATATCTGCCTGTAGGCCCGATAAATATTTCTATAAAGGCTGACGGTCTTAAGCCTTCAGGAGCAGGTCTGAAGGCAGCAGGCAAGCATATAAAGCCTGAGCTTGAGAATGGCTGGATCAGGCTAACACTGGATACACTTGAAAGCCACGAGATGATAGTAATTGAGTGAAGCAAAAAGATAATTTATGATACCTCCGGGATAATCCTGGCGGTATTTTTTTTATTTTTATTATACTATAATTATAGTATAGGTCAAAATACAAACAAGCTCTCTATTAATACTGTTTCATTAAGAAATAGGAAAA
>JAWLGL010000236.1:0-3067 GCA_041685035.1 Clostridia bacterium | reverse complement strand
CTGTGTTTGGAAGATTGAGTGTTTTGATGTAGTCCATTACTATCATCTCTCCTCTTTATATAATAATAAAGACCCTACGTCATAAAAGGGACGTAGAGCCAGGCTCTCGCGGTACCACCCACATTAGTGAAAGAAAAAGGCATGTTTTCTTCCACTCTCTTATTTGACCTTAACGCAGTCAGCGGCCATTCCTACTCGTTAAACCTTTCGTCAGGCACTCAGGGGTGATTTTCTATTAACTGCCGCCGCCGGATTTCACCTTGCCCGGCTCTCTTCAGACAGGCATATTCAATATACTCTTCCCCGTCAACATTTTAACCATATTTTAATTGAACTGATTATACTTCAAAAAAATTAAACAGTCAATATTTGTATGGCAATATTGGGCCGGCAAATGGTTATTTCTTCGAGGTGCGTATCTTAAAAACCTTCTTCGATACCCCTATCAACCAGCCTTCCATTCTGCACCCCTACCCCGAACGATCTGCCTTCTATCATTTTATAGAATTCCTCTATCCGGCTGGCATCCTCCAGCGGTTCAGGCCTGTAATTCCTAATCTTACAGGGGATAATACTTGAGGATTCAATTCCTTCATCTCCAAAATTTACAGTTAATATGAGAGTGTCGTTCTCCAGGTTTGTAAACACAAAGTTGCCCAGACTGTATGCAATAAGCCCATGGTTATAGAATTCAAAGCCCTGAAGTACGTGAGGATGAGTTCCTACTACCACGTCCGCACCGCTGTCAATCAGCTGCCTGGCCAGTCTCCTTTGGTAGGACCCCGGTGAAGTCTCCCTTTCAGTTCCCCAGTGAAGATAGACTACAATGTGGTGGGCCTGCTCTTTCACATAATCTATTCCTTCTATAAGCTTTCGGGGGTCATACACTCCGGCTACTCCGGGTGAGCTATCCCCGGCATGCCAGCTTACATCCGGCACCACCCGGCTGGCTGCAAAAACAGCAATCTTCTTGTCTTCTTTCTCAAGTATAACCGGACTGAATGCTTCTGCACGGTTTCTTCCCCCTCCTACATAGTGTAAGTCATTGGAATTTATATTGTTTAATGTCTGGTCAAAAACTTCAGGCCCGAAATCCAACACATGGTTATTGGCAATACTTAATACATCTATGCCTGACCATTTGACTCCCTCCAGAACCATCGGGTCTGCCCTGAAGGTATACTCTTTGTCGGGCTGGGGAATACCACCCATCCCCACTGCATTCTCAAGATTGCCTACTGTAAAATCGCTCGAACTCAAAAGCGGCTTCACCTTTTCAAATGGGTGGTTGGTACCGGACCGGTTTATCCCGGTTTGAACATGTGAAGCAAGAAGTATGTCTCCAACAAAGCTCATACTAATCCCTTGTGCTTCCATGGGCTGTGCAGTATCATCCTCCGGTTCATCAGAACTCTGGGGGTCTGTTACTATGAACACCGCAAGTAATGCTAACACCAACAGTCCTATTAGTAATTTCAATCCTGTCTTCATTCTTCTACACCTTGAAATTGGTTTATTCTCTCTAGTTCAATATATTATTACTCATAATTCGATAAGTAAATACTATAGTTTGAGTTATTCAGTTTCCAGGTAGGTCCACGCATATAGCTGGGACTTGAACTCATCTAAGGCATGGACCTACTTCTATGTTGCTTCTGATACAGGGGAAATGAATTAACTGGCGAATAAGTTTGCGGAGAAATCTTAGATAAGCAGGATTCTTGGATTCAGGTGGAGTATTTATCTCCAACTGAATCTTAGAAGCCGTTATCCAGGGACGTAACGCCGCTTCTCCCCAACTTGAACAAGAGCAGAGTCTTAGCGGCGGTAGTCATCGGATAAACTATGCGAAGTTATGCAAAATTTCAGGAAGAATTGACAGGACGTCAATTCTAGGAATTATTGAGCCTGGATGGCGAATTAATTCCGGTCTGAAATTTAGTATGACAAGTATCTAGTTTATCTTGATTTCGCAGTCCTTGTGAGCGGTTAATTTATTTGCCCTGTAAGCAGCTTACCTCTATGATTGTAAGGAAAATGAATTAACTGGCGAGTAAGTTTGCGGAGAATCCGGGTTTCGTACTCATTATTCTATACCTGCGGATTAGGCATATATACAAAAAAATATGGCACAGCCATATAGTTGACTGCGCCACAAATTGTTCTACCACTTCAATAATCTCTTCAGTACCGCTGCTCCTACGCCTACTTCCTGGTACTTATTATAGACACCAATCCCGGTTGCCATGATGGGACCTAGAGCGACCAACAGTCCAAGTATCAACGCAAAAATGGTGAATGGTATTTCCATTCCGCAAAGTATAGGTGTCGGCCAAACACCATATGCACTTTGAAGTTTATTCAGAATCACCTCAGTAACTAGAAATCCAGCACCAAACCGAAACAATGCACAGGCTGCTACATGCTCCATACTATCTTGAGTAAATTGGTCAATCATCTTTTTTTCACTTTCAAAATCAGCAATCCTCGTTTCAAACGGCTTTTCATTTACAAATACTTTCATATTACCTCTTCCTCCTATCTTAATTATTAAGATTGGCAGCTTATGGAAGATTGATCAAAACCTGCTGAAAAATTTATTTCCTCAGGCATTCACCTCCATTATTTACACATATAGGTAATCCAATATATTTTATCATATTTCCTGGATATGTAAACCTTTTTATTTAATTTTCTGTAACATTTGCTTCCTCAGAAAATATAATGAAATTAAGACTAAATATATGTTTAAAACCAGAATAAGGAGTTTTTCGAGTAATAACTTCATATTTAATGTTTTTTCAACATTTCCGAGATATTGACAAGCCGATATCAGAGTAATAGAATAAGAATGTAATGATTTAATAATAGTCGTGTAACACTACATAAAACAGTAAATTAAATGCAATTATGCTTTCATGCTAGAGGGCATAATTTATCTGTCTATATAGCCTAATCCCTATTAAGGGTACGGGGGAACCATATTGGGGTGAATCCCATCACTCAACCAAGGAACTATTAACAGCTTTTTGAGTTTTTGAGTGACGGGTAGGGTACGCACCACCTT
>JAWLGL010000235.1:0-3100 GCA_041685035.1 Clostridia bacterium | reverse complement strand
CATACAATAATATATTCTCAACTAATATCCCTTTTCAATTATTATACTATGTGCTTCCGCAACTTCAGCTTCAGGTACAAGCACCTCGTAATAGTTATCATTGTTCTCATTATTCTTGCTGATGGGTCTTATCTTTACCAAAAGGCCTTCCTTAAGCAGTATATCCTGCAGCCGAGTGGCAATTTCCTTGCTCTGTGCTATATATACAACCGTCCACATATAAACCATGCGCCTCCCAAACCAAACTGATAGTCTCCCGACGGTATCTATTCGTGAATGATGTGATTATCAACCCGCAGTAACGCCATATTACGTCTCAATGATATATTATTTAATATTAAAAATCAATACATTTTTACGCTCTTGCAGTATCATCATCGTCTTAATAAGCTTTTCTTTTTGGGATACAGGCTAGCTTATCACCATCTTTACACAATCCTCACCCAGTAAATCCTTCAGTTCCTGAAGTAGAAAGTCACTGATATCAGCCCACATCTCCTTGTTTGCCAACTTAGTACTGCCCTCTTTCTCAAAATACACATAAACAGGGGTCAGACCATTGAAATACCTGAGTGACGCCCACACAGCCTCAAGGATTTCAGGGTCAATACCGGAGTTAATCTTAAGGTACAGCTTTTTCGACTTCACCTCTACCAAGGGTTTAATCTCTTCGCAGATAACCTTCGGGTCTTCATCCTCCTTAATGCTTACCCTTCCTTTTATAGTTACAAGACTATCTGTTTCAATAAACGCGGCATACTTCTCCAGAATGGCTGGAAAAACTAGAACCTCAATACTACCGAATAAATCTTCCAACTTAATAAACGCCATTAGGTTGTTGCTTTTAGTCACCTTGGTTTTCTTTTCTGTGATTATTCCCCCTATAGTTACTATCTGGTCGTCAGCAGTTGGTGCAGCAGGTATATAGTCCTGTCCACCCGAATTGTTATTGGCTGAATTCAATATATCCAATGTAGTTACCGTTGCAGTTTCTTTAAGTTCCTTTTCATATCCTTCAAGTGGATGACCGCTTATATATACCCCCAGCATTTCCTTTTCCATCGAAAGCAGTACCCTGGGTGGATGCTCCTTTATATCAGGCAGGGCAGTATCGGTGTCTGCCGGCTTGCTGCCCGATATTTCAAATATGGATACCTGTCCTTGTATATTTCTCCTTCGGTTGGATTGGATGCCGTCAATAACCTTATCCACCACGGCCATCAGCTGTGCTCTATAAACATTTAGCGAGTCAAATGCCCCGCACTTAATAAGGCTCTCAATACACCTTTTATTCAGCTCTTTCAAATCCACCTTTTCACAGAAGTCATAAAAGCTTGTGAACTTTCCTGCCTTGGCCCTGGTTTCAATAATGCTCCTTACCGCACTTTCGCCTGCATTCTTTACTGCAGCAAGCCCGAATCTGATATTACTTCCGGAGATTGTGAAACCAGCCGAGCTCTCATTTATATCAGGAGGAAGCACTTTTATGCCCATGCTCTTACATTCGTGTATATACTGAGTCACCTTATTAATATTCCCCAGAAAGCTATTAAGAAGTGCAGCCATAAACTCAACCGGATGGTGAGCTTTAAGCCAGGCAGTCTGATATGCTATTACAGCATACGCTGCTGCATGGGACTTATTGAAGGCATACTTTGCAAACTCCATCATTTCATCAAATATCCTGTTTGCAGATGCTTCGTCTATACCGTTCCGTACTGCGCCGGCAGCTTCTATATTGCCATCCTGGTCGGTAATACCGTGAATGAAGTTCTGACGTTCCTTTCTCATTACCTCCGTTTTTTTCTTGGACATAGCTCTTCTTACAAGGTCTGACCTGCTCAACGAATATCCTGCCAGGTCTCGGACAATTTGCATAACCTGCTCCTGGTAAACCATACAGCCGTAGGTAACCTTAAGTATGGGCTCCAGCCCTGGATGTGTATACTCGATACTCTGGGGGTGGTTCTTATTGCGTATATAGCGTGGTATCTGATCCATCGGACCAGGCCTGTAAAGGGAGACTCCGGCAATTATATCCTCAAGACATGATGGCTTTAATTCCTTCATAAACTGTTTCATTCCTGCACTCTCCAACTGGAATACTCCATCGGTCTTTCCATCGCCAATCAGTTTAAAGGCTGCACTGTCATTAAAGTCCAATGACGAAATATCGATTTCTACACCTTTGTTCTCCCTTATAAGGTTTACAGCATCCCTTATTACAGTAAGGGTGCGCAGCCCCAGGAAGTCCATCTTGAGCAGTCCCAGTTCTTCCAGGAGTCCCATTGTAAACTGTGTGGTTATACCACCGTCTTCGTTCTTCTGAAGGGGTACATAATCCATTACCGGATTACTTGTAATAACTACTCCTGCAGCATGTATGGATGCATGCCTGGTCAAACCCTCGAGAGCCCTTGCCATGTTTATCAGTTTTTTAATCCGGCTGTCCTCTTCATATAGTCGTGCAAGGTCAGAATTTACCTCCAGAGCCCTGTCAATGGTCATCCCAAGCTCAAACGGTATATGCTTGGCAATGACATCAACCTCTGCATACGGCATATCGAGAGCTCTTCCCACATCCCGTATTGCAGCTCTAGCCGCCATTGTACCGAAGGTTATTATCTGAGCCACTCTGTCACTTCCATACTTCTGTATAACATAATCTATAACCTCCTGCCTTCTTTCAAAGCAGAAGTCTATATCTATATCAGGCATGCTTATTCTATCGGGATTTAAAAATCTTTCAAATATCAATCCATATTTCAGAGGGTCAATATCGGTTATCTCCAGACAGTATGAAACAACACTCCCTGCTGCCGAACCTCTCCCCGGCCCCACCATTATACCGTTGTCCTTTGCAAATTTTATGAAGTCCCAGACTATCAGGAAGTAGTCCACATATCCCATATTCTCTATAGTAGAAAGTTCATACTCCAGTCTCTCAAGCTTGTCCTGTGAAACCTGGCCACCATATCTTTTCTTAAGGCCGGCCATGCAGAGCTCTCTTAAATACTTTCCTGATTCGGTTCCCTGTGGCACCTTATATCTGGGTAGATGAAGCTTACCGAATTCCATCTCAACATTACATTGTTCGGAA
>JAWLGL010000234.1:792-3101 GCA_041685035.1 Clostridia bacterium | reverse complement strand
GGGAACAGTAGCCATATACTTCAAGCTTGTGGCCTGTTACCTTGAAGCTTCCGTCCCGGCTAACCTTCCTTTCGAGCTCTTGCACCGGGCATTCCTTAAGCTCCATGGTTCTCTTACAGTTCAAGCATATTGCGTGGTGGCTGTGCCTGTCCGAGACTGCCTGGTACCTGTATTTATTGTCGCCAAAGTTGAGCTTGTTTAACAATCCTTTTTTGCAAAGCAAATCGACTGTCCTATAAATCGTGCTGAGATTGGTTGAGGGATTCAACTTCTTTACTTCAAAGAAGATTTCCTCAGCAGTCATACAGTGTTCACTGACTGTCAAGACCTTAATTATATCCGAACGCTGCTTTGTTATCTTATATCCCTTGTCTGCAAAGTTTCCTTTTATGTTCAATTGCTCTGACACTCTCCTTACTGCAAATGATTCTCATTTGCATGCTATTATAATATGCCTATAAGATTATTGTCAATATAAGAAAACAGACAAGCGCTTGTCTGTTTAAAGAAGAAGTATTAAATATTAATGCTTTTAAATGTACCCATTAACTCTACCAAGTACGGATTTCTTCATCCGGAGAAATCTTCTCACTGTAGTATTCCACAAACTGTTTTCCGTTCCACTTATGCCATGACTTGTACATAACATTTTCAGATATGCTTGAAGTATATAGTTCCATTCTGCCATCATCATCAAAATCCTTTACTTCCAGTTCAGGACCTGCATCCTGAGTATAGAATTCAGAAAAACCCCTTCCTACCAGTACCATAACTTTCAGTCTGCTGGCCCTGCTTCCTCCCGGGTCTCTCTGGATAAAGGAAAACTCCTTGTTCCCTCCTGTAATTATATCTCCTGCAACCACTTCGCTTGATTGTATGCTGTAGCCGTCCTGTCTGAGCACGGTATCAATATCCTTTATAAATTTACTGTCCTCATATCTTAATGCAGAAATCATTAAGTATCTGTTATCTTGATCTGCCTTTTCATACATGATGCCCAACTCTCTTGTCCCATCATTATTCAGGTCATCCATGCAGTGGGAGACAATAGTACAACTGCCGGGAACAAATAGGTTAATATTGTTATCAACGAACTCGGCTACTTTTTCCCAATTCAGTACACCATCATTCATCAGAGTATATTTCTGTGCACTTAGCACTGCATTAATACTTCTCACATCTACTTCCCCAACTATATTAGAAGGGGTAGGAACTCCGGTTTGATTTAAGAGATGGCCAGCAGTCAAGCTGCTGCTATCCTCTGGGTGGGGATGCATGTCAGACGACTGGCCGGCTGTATAACTAGGATTATTCTGATTACTCTCAACCTGTCTTTCCGGCCTGTTTAAAAAGTACGCTAGAAATATACCCAGAATAATGCAAAAGGAGATGACAGTGGATAAGACAATTATTATAAACTTTCTTGGCTCCACATTTTTCATAAAAACGACTCCTGTTTATATAGGATTGCAAATATAAAAGCGTATACAACCAAGCTGCTTTATGTATAACTTATTATACAACAATTTTCTGAATCAATAAACATATTCCAGCATAAACCTGCAGATAGTTACAGATTATTCCTCTGTCTTGCAAACTCCATCAGTACGTTTTTCTGGTTACGTCCTGGGTCTTCCAGCACTTTTTTCATCAGATAGTTCAATGTATCCTTTACATCCTGTCCCTCTTTAACTCCTGCGTCTAACAGGTCATGTCCATTAACCACCAGCTCCTTTAAACTCAGTGGGGCTCCGGAGTTAAGCACTTCCCTGTACAGGGCTTCTATCAGTCTGTGATGCTCAAGCTTCTCATTAAGGTATCTGCTGCCCTGCGCCCTGATATCGGCATCTCTAATTAACAGGTAGTCTTCAAAATCTTCCTTGCCTATCCTGTATACTGCCTTACGAACCGACTCTTCACAAGGCTTTATTCTATAATCATGCCACCTTACCAGCCTGACAACTTTCTCCCTGGTGCGGTTGTCATATTTCATCCTCTCCATAATTTTATGGGCCATCTTGACACTCATAGTTTCATGATTGTAGAAGTGATCCACGCCATTCCTGTCCACAGTTTTAGTATGTATCTTCCCTATATCATGAAAAAGCATTGCGAGCCTTAAATGTAGTTCAGGTTTGATATTTGCAGTTGATTTGATTGTATGCTCAAATAAACTGAATTCGTGGTGAGGATTATTCTGGGAGAAATCAATACATTCCTCAAGCTCAGGCAAAATCCTGCTAAGCAGTCCAGTCATATGTAAGAGGTGCAGCCCTTTCTCAACTTTTTCTGCTAACAGGATTTTATTA
>JAWLGL010000234.1:0-782 GCA_041685035.1 Clostridia bacterium | reverse complement strand
TTCCTCACGTATTCTCTCAACCGCAATTTTATCAATCTGCTCCGTATTGTCCTGTACTGCCTTAATTACATTAGAATCAAGCCCAAAATCCAGCTGAACTGCAAACCTTACCGCCCGCATCATTCTCAACGCGTCTTCCCTGAAGCGTCCGGAAGGGCTGCCCACACACCTTATTACCCCGGCCCTGATGTCTTCAATGCCTTGACCGTAATCAATAAGTCCTTCGGCAGGACTAAAGGCAATTGCATTGATGGTAAAGTCCCTCCTTGCCAGGTCTTCCTGCAAGGATGAAACAAACTCCACCGAATCGGGTCTCCTTCCATCCGAGTATGTGCTTTCCCTTCTGAAGGTGGTCACCTCTACAGTCTCCCCGTCTTGGACCACAGATACTGTACCATGTTTTAGCCCTGTATCCACCGTATTATCAAAAATCTGTTTTACTGCTTCAGGCTTTGCATTGGTTGCAATATCCCAGTCTTCAGGAGTTCTTTCCATTAACATGTCCCTGACAGCTCCACCAACCACGTAAGCCTCAAACCCGTGTTCAAGTAGTTCTGACATAACCATTTTGACATAAGAAGGTATCCGTTCTTCCATACTTCACCTCCAGCCATAAACGGGACGGGGGGACGGTTCTCGCGTCCCATTTTCCGTTCCGCTAGCATCAGGTTGTTAAAAAATCCTGCATATATGCAGGATTTTCTTTGTTGGCTCCTCGAGTAGGATTCGAACCTACGACCCTCCGGTTAACAGCCGGATGCTCCACCACTGAGCTATCGAGG
>JAWLGL010000233.1:0-3114 GCA_041685035.1 Clostridia bacterium | reverse complement strand
AGATAAATCACCGTTTACAACAAATACTGGTCTAATAAGCCCATTGGTAACTTTCTGCTTGTTTAGCAGATCCACCTTTCCATCTTTGGTAATAATAGAGTATTCAATTCGTGAATCACCATAATAGTCTTCACACCACAATTATGTTTATATACTCCTTCTTTAGGTAAGTGTTTAATAAATATTTCATAGAGGGGACTCCAAGGCAAGATAACCTCTGTAATTCTACTATCATTATTTAATGCGACCTTTAAAAACCCTTCATTCTTGTCATTTAGCCATGAAACAACTTTTCCATCCGCTGGATTGCTAAGTATATTTATTTCTTCAGAAGACTCTTTACTTAGAATAAAATAAAAAATACCTTTACTACTACTATTAGTTTCTCCTATAAATAAGTAATTCCAATAGAGCTTAACCCCTTTATACTCTCCAAAACTTACTACATCTTTTTCTTGAAACCTTCCCTCCATTGCATCATCAATTTCGTCTGCAAAAACAATAGATGGACAAAAAATTATTACTAGTAATATAATAATACACTTTCCAATCTTTTTAATTATCATAAATTAAATTCCACCTCTAAATAAATAATAATCAAACAAAACTGTCATTGGGTACGGTTCTCGTTATCATTTTATGGGTTCTCCCTCGTGTTTGTTGTCATTCAGAACCGTCCCCAGTGTCATCATCCGAATTCCTCCAAATCGGTTTATTTATTTCATCGTATGCCCACTCAACCGTAAAGCATGGTTTCATATAACTACTGGATCTACGATATTGTATCGTTTTATATTCCATATGAGTGGTATCTGCAACAGTATGTCGCTTATGCTGCTGTATCACAATTTTCATCATTATTGCTGGATACCGAATCAAATACCATAATATAATATCAACTACATAATACCATATAAAATCTTTTAATCCTACAATATTTTCCACATAACTAAAACAAAAAACACTACACTTCAGTGTAGTGTTTACAGAATTTCTGAGTAAACCTGTAAGCCGGGTTCTGTATTTGACGATCATCTATCTAGGATGTACATTTCTGCACAACTCAAGCCACCTACCCGGGAAGACGGCGGGCAACCTTAACCTTCCTCTATACGGTGTTGCTCCGGATGGGGTTTACACAGCCGGTATGTCACCATACCGCTGGTGAGCTCTTACCTCACCTTTCCACCATTGCGCTGGAATTTTCATTCCAGTTCGCTGTCTGTCTCTGTTGCACTTTCCTTGGAGTTGCCTCCACCGGGAGTTACCCGGCACCCTGCCCTGCGGAGCCCGGACTTTCCTCACATACGACCTTTCGGTACTGTATGCGCGACCGTCTGGCTTACTCAATATTTTATTCTGGACTAATATTTTAACACTAATCCTTATGCAAGTCAAACATCAGGAAGCTTGAATCTTACTCGTCTTTATACGTTTTCCATAATTATATAAGGTATTTTGTGCAGTGGAACCACAACATCCACACCGCCTTTTTCGATTGCCTTTGCAGGCATACCAAATACAACCGACGTATGCTCATCCTGGGCAATATTGAATGCTCCCGCTTGCTTCATTTCCAGCATTCCCTGCGCACCGTCATCACCCATACCTGTAAGTATTACCCCAAGAGCGTTCTTTCCGGCACAGTTGGCCGCAGACCTGAAGAGAACATCTACTGACGGCTTGTGCCTATTAACAGGATTACCGTCTCTTATTTCGACATGGTATCCTCTTGCAGAACTGTTCAGGATGCAGTGCATTCCGCCCGGTGCAATAAGTACACTGCCTTTCTCAACTCTGTCTCCGTCTTCAGCCTCCTTGATACGTAGTCTGGATGTCTTATCAAGGCGCGCTGCAAACGCTGAAGTAAATTTCTCAGGCATATGCTGTACAATAACAATCCCGGGAACATCCTCATCCAGACCTGCCAATACTTTCTCAACCGCTACAGTCCCTCCGGTTGACGAGCCTATTAAAATAACCTTCTGTCCACTGGCTGTTCCACGGGGCCTACCTTTAAAAGCTACAACTGAATCCGCACCATAACTTGCAGTATCAATTACTGTATGCTGGAGTTTTCTAATTTTTGCTTCGGCCGCACATCTTACCTTCTCGATTATTTCTTTTCCGAGTCTGTTTATGTTGTTTACCTGGTCGGATGCAGGTTTTTCAATAAAATCGACTGCACCTAAGCCGAGAGCCCTTAGTGCCTGCTCACTGTTTTCCCTGGTCCAGGTACTTATCATTACAACAGGCATGGGGTGCACCTTCATGAGCTTTTCCAGGAAAGTAAGGCCATCCATCTCAGGCATTTCGATGTCAAGGGTAATTACGTCCGGATTGAGTTTCTTTATTTTTTCAACTGCAATATAAGGGTTGGGTGCTGTTCCGACCACCTCTAGGCTGGGATGGGAATTAATAATCTTTGTCAGAACTTCTCTGACCAAAGCGGAATCATCAACTATAAGTACTTTTACTCTGCTCACATCATCACCATTATGTTATTATTTTTCTATACACTGCATGTTCTACAGTTTTGAAACAACATTTAAACTTTCCAGTTGCATCAAGGGTTTCAGAATAGCCAAGAAAAAGGTACCCTCCAACCCTCAAATGTTTATGAAAGTTTTCAAGTATCCTGCACCTTGTCTCCTGATTGAAATATATAAACACATTCCTGCAGAAAATAACATCTAGTTCGGATGCTATTGGGTACTCATCCTGAACAAGGTTTATTTTTCTGAATGTAATATATTTTTTTAGTTTTTCCTTAACCTTGTACCTTCCCTCGTTTATTCCTTGGCCTTTATAAAAATGTTCCTTTAACAGTGCATAACTTATAGGCTGTACCTGCTGTTCATTATAGATACCCTCTGCAGCCTTCTGAAGAACAACAGTATCTATATCCGAGGCAAGAATTCTAACCTCCCAGCTGTTCATATGCTTAAAAAATCTGTCTACTTCTATTGCAATGGTATAGGGTTCCTCTCCGGTTGAACATGCTGCCGACCATATTCTGAGGGTTCTTTTCCCGCTTTTCTCCCCTTCACTGTATATTTCGGGAAATATATTATCTGTTAGGTACTCAAAATGCCTTTCCTCTCGGTAAAACTC
>JAWLGL010000232.1:0-3115 GCA_041685035.1 Clostridia bacterium | reverse complement strand
CGGGAGAAAAAGAGATTGGAAAAATAAAAAATGTTATCTGGGCAAAACCTGTATATTTTAACAGTAGTACAGAGCCAAAGCATATATATACCGGTATGCGCGTTGATGGTGATGAACTAAGGTATGAGGTGTGGACTGATGAGGACAACCAGAGAATTATACATTCTCAGGGGAATCTGGTTTTCCAGCATACAGTGCAGAACAATGCATCTGACTCCGTAGATATTAATGCTGTAAAAAACCGCTGTAATAATTTGACCGACAAGGTAAGGTGCTATGCTTCCTTTAAGCAGGTAGGGCTGGAGTATGGTCCTGGCTTACAAACCATACAGGAACTTAAATACAATAAGAATGAAGCCATATCTTATCTTGAACTACCTTCAGGTTATGAAGAATATGAAAAATTCTTCCTGCACCCGGCAATAGCCGATGGTGCACTTCAAACTGCAATAGGTTTAATACAAAATTCTGAAGATAGTCGTGACATGCTTTATCTTCCGTTTGCACTAGAAGAGGTTGAAATTATCAAGCCCCTGGAGAAAAGGTGCTATGCCTATGTGACTACTGCAGATACCCTGCCAGGTGATGATGCGGATCTGAAGAAATTGAGTATTCTTATACTGAATGAAGCAGGAGAAGTACTTGTTAAGATGAAGAATTTGTCAGTAAAAGCTTCCGAAACCTTTACTACAGGATATAGAAAGAACCCATATTATCAATTCAGCTGGGATGATGCTTCAGTAAAGTTGGATGAATCATCTCAAATACTGTCAGAGAAAGTGATGATATTTGATAAAGACCAAAACATATGGAACCTTTTAAAAGAAAAAGTAGATTCAGTTCTGGTGAAGCCAGGCACATGCTTCAGGGAAGTTGAAGACCAAGTCTACGAAATAAATCCCGCAAACCCACAGGATTATCATGATTTGCTGGACTCAATAAAAAGTAAAGGGTCTATTCCGGATAGTATGGTCCATCTATGGTCAAGAGAGAAGTCAAACAATAATTCCAATAGTCTAAGCACGCAGTTGGAAAGAGGTATATATTCACTATTTTATTTGACACAGGCACTTATGGAGCAAAAGCTCAAATGTAAAATCCGGTTTTTATATATGTTCCCCGGAAGCACAGATGAAGTACAACCTCAATATGCCGGTGCAGCCGGCTTTGCCAGATCAATCATGATCGAGAACCCCCAGTTTATATATAAAATATTGGAGTACTCAGAGAGCAGCTCTGAAATGGATGCAGCAAAGATGGCTGATATCATTTCCAGCGAATTAAAGCTGCAGGGAGATGAAGGAATTGAAGTCAGATATGATGGCCAGTCAAGATTTATTAAGAAACTGACAGAGTTAAAGGTTGAGAATAAAGAAAAGAGTGCAATTCTAATAAGGGAAAAGGGTGTATTTTTAATCACTGGCGGCGCAGGTGGCTTGGGACTTATATTTGCCGAATACCTGGCAAGAAAAGCTGATGTCACGCTGGTACTGGCTGGGCGTTCTGAACCTGATGCTGAGAAAAAAGCCAAGATGCACGAGCTGGAACTTCTGGGTTCAGAAATACTGTATATAAAAGCTGATGTATCTAACAAAGCTGATGTTCAAAAGCTTGTTTCCAAAGTTAAATCCCAATTCAAGAATATTAACGGAATTATTCACAGTGCGGGAATAATTCGTGACTCATTTGCGGTTAGGAAAACAAAGGAGGAATTCGAGGCTGTCTTAGCTCCTAAGGTCTATGGGACAGCATATTTAGATGAGGCCCTGAAAGATGAAAGGCTGGATTTCTTCGTACTCTTTTCATCGGTTGCAGCAGTTACAGGGAATATTGGCCAGTGTGATTACGCATATGCAAACAGCTTCGTGGACAGCTTTGCACACATGCGTAATAATCTGGTAGAGCAAGGAAGACGCTTCGGTAGGACGGTATCTATCAACTGGCCTTTATGGGAGAACGGGGGAATGAAAGTACAAGAAGGTATGATGGATTTTGTTAAGGATACCATAGCCCCTACTCTGTTAAGCAATAAGGACGGTATAAAGGCGTTTGAGGATGCGTTGGTACTGCCGGGTTTCCAGTTGATAATCCTTGAAGGGGAAAAGAAGGCGAAGGAGAAGGTACCGGCTCAAGAAAATCCGGCCGCCTTGTCTGACAGCAAAAGAAAACCGGAGTCTAAAGACCAGAATAACGACCAATTGCGTCAAAGTATGGATGATTACCTCATACAAATACTGTCCAGGGAAACCAGTTATCCGGTTGAAGAGATTTCTGCCGACGAGTCCTTTGAGGAATACGGTATCGACTCCATTATGACCATGAAGCTTACAAGCAGCTTGGAGAAGGATTTTGGAAGCCTATCCAAAACCCTGTTCTTTGAATACAGAAATATATCCGAGCTTGCATCTTACTTGTTTGAGAATCATAGGGAAACTGTAGTCAAGATGTTTGGTTTACCTGAATCGGACATTATAAGTGTCCCACCAGAGCCGGAAAGTAATATTGAACCGCTTTTTGCAGAAAAATCTAAGTCTTATTATATGATTACTGAGAATGAGAGTATTGAAGCATCTAATACCGACATTGCAATCATCGGTCTTTCCGGTAGATACCCTATGGCAGACAGCCTGGAAGACTTATGGAAGAATCTTGAAGATGGAAAGGACTGCGTAACCGAAATACCTAAAGATAGATGGGACCACAGCAGCTATTATAACTCTGATAGGGATAAAAAAGGGAAAATACATAGTAAATGGGGAGGATTTATTGATGATGTAGATAAGTTTGACCCCTTATTCTTCAATATATCTCCGAAGGAAGCAGAGCTTATGGACCCGCAGGAGAGATTGTTCCTGCAGACAGTATGGCATGCATTTGAAGATGGTGGTTATACAAAGAGCCGCTTGGCAGGCAGTAATGTGGGTGTCTTTGTAGGTGTTATTTATGGCCATTATCAGTTGTTTGCAGCCAAGGAATATCAGGGAGAAGATAAGATTGTTCCATGGCCGTTTTTTGCATCAATTGCAAACAGGGTATCATACTACTTTGACTTTCATGGCCCAAGCCTGGCTGTTGATACAATGTGCTCATCATCCCTCACATCACTCCACCTGGC
>JAWLGL010000231.1:0-3124 GCA_041685035.1 Clostridia bacterium | reverse complement strand
AAGCGGCGCTACGTCCCTGGATAACGGCTTCTAAGATTCAGATGGAGCACACAAGGTGGACAATGATTTCTAAGTTATCAAAGATAACAAGAAATTATTAGCCAAAACTCCACCTGAATCCAAGAATCCTGTTTACTTTGCTCCATGCCGTATCACTTCGAATCTCTCAAGTGAGAAACTTTCATCCTGACCAATCCCAGCCTTCTGCAGTGCAATCATCACCTGATGCTCAGGTGTGTCTACTCCTTCAAGGTCAGGCAGCAGCAGTCCTGAACGTCTTCCTGCCCTCACGATAACCCCATACTTCTTGACATCAAGCTTGTCTAAAGAATCTATAGGTTCAGCCTCGGACAGGACGTCAACGCTGTAGACTATCTCCGGCAGTTCATTGGCCTGAACAGGGTAGAACCTGGGATCCCGTGCACCTGCACTGACGGTATTCTGAATTATCTCTTCTGCAATACAGCTTGTGGTAGGCATTATTGTTCCAATACATCCTCTCAAATCACCATTCCTCTTCAACGAAACAAAAACCCCCGCCTTACGGTTAAGCATTTCCTCCGGAAGTTCTTCGGGAATACCAATCTCCCTACCGTGCTCAACGTAATTTTCAAGGGTCATCCTTGCAAGCCTGACATACCAGTCTTCATTATTGTTGTCTTGTATCCTGTCACTCATTTCCCTCGCTGCCTCCTTCCCGAAGCTTGCGGTCTCCGGCTGCCAGTCTGGCAACACAATATCCGACACCAAATGGACCTTCATAAGAAAAAATCTCCGGCTGAACCCCATAGTCCTTCAGGCATCCGAACAATATGGTAAAAGGTCTCAGACCGCATTCTCCAGCATCCTCAATCAGGTCTTCCTCCAAAGCCATAACATCACTAAACCTTCCTTCTCCAAGAAGCCGAACAAAAAGCTCATCAAATTCCCTTCCTCTGTGATTATAACCACAGGGAGCATCCGGTGTCAGCCTGTGAGAAAGGTCCCCGCTGGCAATCACAACCACCCTTTTCTCCGACTTGTCTACTGCCCTGCCAATAGCTGCCCCGAACTCAAACAGCTGGTCAAAAGTTAAAAAGCCCATGCATACATGGACTAATTTAAAATCACTGAATTGCTTTGAAATATAGTATAACGGCACCATTGCACCATGGTCCAGTCCGGGTTCCATACCAAAACCTGCAAGCAGCTCCGACTTAAGCTGTACAGCCGGTATACCGCTGTTGGCTGACTCCTCCAGCATACTTTGAACAAGCTCGATATCGTTTTCAAAAGTCAGCCTGACCTCCGGACACCTGAAATTACGGAAGCTGCCAGTAAGCCGTTTCTCTACCGAGATGCCTACAGCATCCCTGAATACCGGGCCATGTGGTGTAATAACAATAATGGTCTCGGGCTTCAGGGACTTTATTTCCTCAGAAGCCCTGATGCACCCTTCTATGGTTTCTGATGCTTTATTTTCCTCGCCCCTTCCGACTTCAGGTACAATTATCGGAGGGTGGGGAAAAATATATCCTGATAATAAAGTATGCATACAACTCTCCCATAGTTTTTATCAGCAATAAATCTTTAACCTTTATGCTGAAGGATTAGTAGAAGAACATTGGAACTCCTGCCAGAGCAACGGTTGTAATAACAAAAATGACCGCTACTACTATCGCAATCAAACGTAAGGTTTTCCTGGACATTTTTCTCACCTTCCTAAATTTAATATTCTCAAATGGTTTTGATTTTCAAGCATATTATATCACAGCCTGACTTTTAGTCACAACCAAATTAATCTGATGAATTTCATATAAGCCGTATTTCCACCCTCACCCCAACCCTCTCCAATCAAGGGAGAGGGAGCCATTAATGCTATCTACTGTCACGGGAGAGGGAACTATTAACGTTATCTTCCATTAAGAGAGAGAATATGTATACTTATTCCTGCCATCCTAGAATCCCCACTGTCCCGTTTGATAGAGGAATTACCCTTTCCGTTCCCTACAATGCCAAGAATTACCCTTACCATTTCCCCTCAGTGCTGGAGGTATCTTTACTGCTTCTCCTTGATGCTGGAAACGTCCTTGCAATTTCCCCTCCCTTGATGGGAGGGGATTAAGGGGAGGGTGAACTAACATTACCCCTGATTACCTCTAATACTCCATCTATGTTTCCTAAAACTTCATTATTCCAAAATCTTAAAACCCTGTAACCCTGATTTTTAAAGTAATTATCCCTCTTTATATCCTGGTCTATGTTTATTTTATGTTGTCCACCATCAACTTCTATTATCAATTTTCTTTCAAAACAAATAAAATCTACTATATAATTATTTAACGGCTGTTGCCTTCGAAACTTTAGCCCTTCCATCTGCCGGGCTCTTAAGGA
Source organism: Clostridia bacterium (assembly GCA_041685035.1). Taxonomy (GTDB): domain Bacteria; phylum Bacillota; class Clostridia; order Acetivibrionales; family UBA4821; genus JAWLCD01. The sequence continues at coordinate 751 of JAWLGL010000231.1, read as the reverse complement.
GCTCCATAATTTTCTCTCTGCTTCAGTAGAATTTCTTCTTAGTTCTTTTGCAAAGTCCTGCGTATTATTCATAGTATATCGTCTCCACGACACCCTCACCCCAGCCCTCTCCAATCAAGGGAGAGGGAGTCATTAATGCTATCTACTACCAAGGGAGAGGAAGTTATTGATGTTATTTTCCAAGAAATTCGAGGGATTTATTGGCGTTGCCTCCCATGAAGTTCGAGGGAATTATTTACGCCCGCGCTCCATTAAAGAACCTTCTACCTGTTAGAATCTTATTCTAAGATAAGTACGTATTGAAAATATATCAAGCAAGTATTCCTAAAACTCATACAGCTTCTCAAGCTCCTGAAAAAAGCCGGGGAAGGTTTTGGATACGCATCCTGGATTGGATATCCTCACTCCAGGTATCCTCAATCCTGCGACGGCAAAACTCATAGCCATCCTATGGTCATTATAGGTATCTACATCAGCAGCTTTATAGTCTGAGGACGGATAAATTACCAGCCCATCTTCCTTTTCCTGGACTTCAGCTCCGAGCTTGGACAGTTCTCTGGTAAGTGCCGTTAGTCTGTCTGTTTCCTTCAGCCTCAGGTTAAAGACATTCCTGATTTCTGTAGGTCCTTCTGCAAAAAGTGAAATAACTGCCAGAGTTTGAGCCATGTCGGGAATATCGTTCATATCTATGCCGATTCCCTTCAATTTACCGGCTGACACCCTTATAAAATCCCTGCCTCTCTCCACTTTC
>JAWLGL010000230.1:0-3134 GCA_041685035.1 Clostridia bacterium | reverse complement strand
CTACGAAAGTTTTTAAAGTTTTATAGTTTGTTATCTATAGTAAAAGAAAAGGGAGCGGTTAATTTATTTTCCCTTTCAAGCATTTTTAACAGCCTCAGCAACCAGCTTTACAGCATTAGCCATATCGTTTATATTCACCATTTCAGCCGGGCTGTGTATATACCTGCATGGTATGGCAAGCATGGCAGTAGGAACTCCACCCCGTGAAACCGATATAACACCTGCATCGGTTCCACCTGCTGCTGCAACCTTGAATTGGTAAGGTATACCTATTTTCTTTGCCGTTTCTACCAGCAGTTGTTTGACTTCAGGATGGCTTATGGCTGATTTATCCATAACCTTTATTGCAGGCCCGTCTCCACACTTCACCGGAAGTATTTTTGCCTTAGGTGTATCGCCGGTTCCAGAAACATCAACCACTATGGCCATCTCCGGCTCAACTGCGTATGCGGCTGGCTTTGCTCCGCGCAGCCCCAGCTCTTCCTGCGTAGTAAAAACAAAATAAATCTCATTCCCGCAATCTCCAATCTGTCTGGCAGCCTCTATTAGAACCGCACAGCCCGAGCGGTCGTCCAATGCCTTGGACACAACCATGTCGCCGTTTACCGCAAAGCTCCCTAAAAATGCTGCTGCATCCCCCACCTTCACCTTCTTTTCAGCTTCCTCCCTCGAGCCTGCACCGATATCAATGTACATTTTGTCAAGCTTGAGGTCTTTTAGCTCTCCTAATTCCTCTTCATGTCCAATTACTCCAATAGTTCCGTTGGTGAATACCACTTTCTGATACAGTGAATAGAAGTGGTTAATCCCGCCCAGGCCTGTGAACCTCAGAAAGCCTTTTTCGTCAATATGTGTAACAATAATACCTATCTCATCCATGTGTGCAGCAAGCATTATCCTTTTACCCTTGCCTTTTTTGATACATATCAGATTCCCAAGGGTATCGGTCCTTATTTCATCAACGTAAGGCTTCATCTCATCGGCAATTAGGGCAGCTACAGCCTCTTCGTTTCCCGAAACGCCGTTAACGTCAGTCAGCTTTCTAATCAATTCAATCATGACTTACCTCCACTCAAATTAAGCTCTGCTTCATTCTCCAATCTTCTTAAAACGGCCTTTACAAGCCTGACCGTGTTATCGAAATCATCCATGCTCATAACCGAACTGGGTGAATGTATGTACCTGCAGGGTATAGCTATCATGGCAGTTGGAACGCCCTCAAGTGAAGTCTGAATTTTCCCTGAGTCATTGCCTCCTCCTACTCCTTCACGGATTTGAACTTTAATATTATTATCCTTTGCCGTCTCCAGTATAAGACCTACAAGCCTTCTATTCGAGTATGAATGCCTATCGATTATGGAAACTGCAGGACCCCGCCCAAGTCTGGTAACCATTTGATGCTCATCTTCTCCCGGCATATCGGAGCATGTCGTGCCTTCCAGCACAAGTGCAATATCAGGCTTCAGGTTGTAGGCCGCAACACCTGCTCCCCTTAAGCCGACTTCTTCTTGAACAGTGAAACATCCTTGCAGGGTAAAATCGAATTTTTCCTTTAGAACCTCAATCAATACTCCACATCCTGTTCTGTTGTCCAGAGCTTTTGACTTAATTATTCCGTCTCCCATGTCGACAAGTTCGCTGTCAAAATATACATAGTCTCCCAGACTGACAAGCTTCTCTGCCTCTTCTCTATTGGAACATCCTATATCCACAAACAGCTGCTTCATTTTTACATTCTGTTTCTTCTCATCACCCTCCTGCAAGTGAACAGGTTTCAGCCCAACCACTCCTGGGATTTTATTGCTCCCTACTCTAACTCTCTTTGAAGGAAGAACTCTGTCATCGAAGCCTCCCAGCGCCTTGATTTTCAGCATGCCTGCATCGGTAATTGAAGTAACCATGAATCCAAGCTCATCCATATGAGCAGTAATCATTACCCTTTTATCCGACTTACTTCCTTTTTTCACCGCATAAAGGTTTCCGATTGAATCGGTTGTCACCTCGTAAGTGTCAATGTCGATATGCTTTCTGATTTCTTCCCTGATATCATACTCGTCACCCGATGCACCCGTCACTGCCGTTAAATCCTTAATCATAATGCCAGTTCCTCCAGTTTCTTGCCAAGATTCTTTATGTAGGAAGCAAGGAGTTTCGAAGTGTTAGCCAAGTCCTCCAGGCTGACTGTTTCAACAGTAGTATGCATATATCTGAGTGGAAAAGATACCAGTACCGTCGGAATGCCTGAACGTGAAACCTGAATTGCCCAAGCATCTGTGCCGGTATTCCCTACTTCTACGTCAACCTGAAAAGGAATACCTTGCTCAACAGCAATTTGTTTAAGATATGTATTTAACCGGGGATGTATGTTGGGCCCAACAGCAATGGCAGGTCCTTTTCCCAGTTTGAAGACTTCATCACTGTCCAGTCCCGGCATATCACCGTGGCAGGCATCAATAACCACAGCCGTATCCGGTTGGATACCATATGCACTAGTAATGGCTCCCCTCAGTCCCACTTCCTCCTGCACGGTTGCAACACATATAATATCTACATCATGCCCCTGTTTATCAGCCTCTTGCAGCAGTCCAATCACAGCCGCTGCTCCCCCCCTATCGTCCAGGGATTTTGAAGAGACCAGTCCATTCTGGAGTTCAGTCCAGTGATGTTTGAATGTAATTGTATCCCCTACCTCAACAAGCCCGGTCAGCTGGTCACGGCACATCCCTGTGTCAATATACAGCTTGTCAATCTCCATAGGCTTTTTCTTTTCGTCGTCACCGATAAGATGAGGAGGCTTGGCGCCCACTACCCCATAGACCTGCTTCCTTCCGTGTATAATGACCTCCTGTGCCAGCAGTATCCTGGGGTCAATACCTCCCAGAGGTGCAAATCTCACAAAACCTCTTTGGTCAATATCTGAAACCATCATTGAAATTTCATCTATATGAGCTGCCACCATAACCTTTCGACGGGTACCGCCTCCTCTATTGGCCCTTTTAATGCCTATTACGTTATAAAGCTTATCTACTTTTACTTCATCACAATATTTGCTGAAAAGGTCAGATATAAATCCGGCAAGCATCTTCTCATGCCCCGGCGGGCCATTGAGACCGGTCAGTTGTTTTAAAATATCG
>JAWLGL010000229.1:0-3152 GCA_041685035.1 Clostridia bacterium | reverse complement strand
GCCGTGTTCTTTTTCAAAGTCTTTAACACACTTTTCAAGCATAAATTCCATTTGTGCATTTATTGACCGTTTATTTATATCTGCTATATGGGCTATTTTATTGATTAGCTCTTCCGATGTTCTTAGTGTAAATACTTTTCTATCAAGCATAATATTACCTCTTTCGTCAAAATGATAGCATTATTATATCAAAAAGCTTGCTAAATTTTATACTACCATATTGACAGCATGATGATAGCATGGTAAAATAAAGTCGAAAGGTGGTGATAGCGTTATGCTAGCAAAAGAAAAGGCAAGTATTACATTAAGGATAAGGCGTGATATATCTGACCAGGTTTCTAGAAGAGCTGCAGAGCTAGGAATATCTACGAATGCATATATCACAATGATACTGGCAAAGGAACTTGCTAAAGAAAAACAAAACTAAAAGGATCCGGCCATCCTGGCAGATCATCCGGATCCTTCACACAATAACCCTTGACAGAGCTATTATGTCTTGAGTATATCAGACATTATGCCTTCTTTCAAGGGATGAAAGGGGGTTTTTATATTGATTGAACAATTCACTATTGAGACAATTGAACAGGAGCTCTCAGCTCTCTACAAAGCTTTAGAGACCACGTCTGACATCGAGGAAAGGAAATATATTCAGGCAGCTATTCAGAACCGTAATTTAAAGCTTACAAGGCTTATGCCGAATGAATAGGAGGAATCACTCATATGTTAAAAGACCTTTTGTCTATAATACCAAAGCTTACCCAGAAGAATATTGAAACATTAACCACTTTTGCTGGGGAGTTATATCAAGCTCAGCTCAAAGAAACTTCTGAAAAAACAAGCGTATATTCCGGAGTTCTCAAAGGCCTGTTAAACACTCTTGCACACGCAGATTTGTATTGTGACGAGATAGATAGTCTTGTATCCACGATTCAATTTTATCATGAGAAGCGGATATTTGAGCAAAAAGCAAAATCTATTCCCGGGTATATCAAGCATACTCAGCTTGATTGGGGAAAGTGCACTGTAGTTCATGGCGATGGAGATCATGTGTGGACATCCTCCCTGGTAATAATGCCGGACAATAAAACAGTTATGATGATATCACCGGCTGAATATCACTTGAGCAAGCTAAAGCCAAATACAAAGGGGCGTGAAGCTTTATGAGGCTGATTCATTTCGTCCGGTACCGTGTTTCCCGGGAATACCGGCAGCAATATGACCATAAAGCAAAGTTTAACCATATCATGGCCGTTAACCGGTCCATAATGAATAGGAGGAATTTACATGTTATATGAAGTTATAACAGCTTCAGGCTCAAGCATCATTACTGAGGCCAGCAGCTCCCGGGAAGCAAAGTCTAATATATGTAAGAAGCTGCAGATTCGTCCCAGTGATTATTGGCATGGTGTACCTTCTATGAAAGCCCACAGAGTATATGTGGACTATCCGGAGGCACACTACCGGGCGCTGAATTGTCCGGAAGTCCTGGAGCAGTTCAGCGGTAAGGATATCATTCTATATGATGAACACCATGGGACAGCTGCTCGGATCCGGAAGGCGACACCAGGAGTAATCAGCTATTACATGAACGAGTATACAACTATAATCGAACTTTAAGCGAGTACTTAAACCTTTTCCCGAAATCGGGAAACCAAAGATAAAGCCTGCAGTAAATTTGTATGCTGCATGTTATGGGGATAATGCGGAGGTAATGTTCAATGGAAAAGATACAGTTTAACACAATTATGGATTACATAAACGTCGATTGTTTAGATTTTGATAAATGGGTAACGAAGGCCCTGAAGAATAGTGCAGAATATCAGGAAGCAGAAAAGGCCTTTTATAGTGCTATTAGAAATTTTGACTTTAAACTGAGGAATGAAATTGAAAGCGCTGAAATAACGATGGAAACGATGGCCAGGGAAGCAGCCTTTCAATCCGGATTTAATGCAGCTGTACGCTTATTAATGGGAGCTATGAAGGAATAACCTGGAGCAGGTCTATCCTGCTCCGGGGAACTGAACTGCAAAGTATGTGCAGCATTAAAAGATAATGGATGAAAGGGGTATTGTATTTATGAAAAGGATAATATATGATTTTGAGACTAAAACTGAAATGGTATTTGATGCTCAGAGGATGGCTGAAAAGGCAGCAGTCCCTGTATATAACATTCCAATGATGACAGATGAACGCTGGAACCAGCTTGCCAGAGAAGAGGCAATTAATAACCTGGCAGCTGCCGGCATTGTTTCCACAGAAGATAATATCAAGGCTTACTTTACAGAGTTGAGGAAGCTTGCTGAATGTTCAACTTGTGGGTATAAGCCTGAGGTAGGAAATCCTGAAATGTTTCCTATACTGTCAGCTGTATTATAACCTGAAGCTAACGAGAGCGGCTCCGGCCGCTTCACTATACTCAAAGGAGGTGAAGCTGGTGTTTAGCAAAGATGAAGTACATTGTGAGTATTGTATGTGCCCAAAAGACATCTGGAAGCCGTCTATGAAGACATATGCCGGTGACGAGTGTAAGCTGTATGATGATTTTATGAACGTTATCCGGGAACTGGAGCAGGACCTTAAGCCATTTAATAACCAGGATATACTTGAAAAGTGCAAAGCGGACTTTGAGAAAGAATATAGCGATATTGCAGATTTTGAAGCTACTGTTAACGAAATGATTACAATTAACCTGGAATTAGGAGTTATGCCGAAAAACTACAGGCTGTTAACAGTATGTAAATAGGGGTAAAATATGAAAGGTATCCTTGTTGGAAGGATATCTTTTTTCTTTGTGTCGGTAAAAATGTCGGTGATTTTTCTTTGTGTCGGTAAGATGTCGGTATTTAGATAAGCAATAAAAAATACCAAGTCCCGAAAGACCTGGTATATCTGGCAGGGGAGACAGGACTCGAACCTGCAACCGACGGTTTTGGAGACCGCTACTCTACCATTGAGACACTCCCCTTCAAATGCATATATAAGTATACAACACTCTTCTATCTGTGTCAATGGAAAAATATATTTTTTTGTGTGTAGATTTTTTGTAATTTGTGTTATTATAAAAAAGGTAAAAAATTAATGGCACGGGCAATAAAATGTAATTATCCCATAAAAGCTTTCATAGAGAGTTTTGGTTCCAGTATGGGATAATT
>JAWLGL010000017.1:0-17562 GCA_041685035.1 Clostridia bacterium | reverse complement strand
CTAATATTATATTAACATTCTAATCTATAATAGGCAACTTTACAATACCCTTAATATCTATCGGCACTAAAATTGCAGTGATACAGACATATTTAAATCATTAAGGTTGACTAAGTAGATACAGTTTAATATGATTGACTGGAAACTCACTATATTTTTCCTGCTTAAACTACTAATAATCGTTAGGAGGTAGATAATATGGAACTTAAAGGTTCAAGAACCGAGGAGTGTTTGAAGGCATCATTTGCAGGTGAATCTCAGGCCCGCAACAAATACACCTACTTTTCAGGTGTGGCAAAGAGGGAAGGCTATGAACAGATTGCTGAAATCTTTCTGGAGACAGCCGATAATGAAAAAGAGCATGCCAAAATGGCACTGAAATATTTAAAAGGTATTGGAGACACAAAACAGAACTTAAAGGAAGCTGCTGCTGGAGAAAACTATGAGTGGACAAGTATGTATGCCGAATTTGCAAAGATTGCCGATGATGAAGGCTTCACTGAGATAGCAGAGTTCTTCAAGGGTGTAGCCAAAATAGAGAAGGAACACGAAAAACGTTTCCAGTCTTTTCTGAACAGCCTTGAAAATGGAACTACCTTTAAAAAGGCTCAGTCTGTAGAATGGAAGTGCAGGAACTGCGGAAACATCCATAAAGGAACCGAGGCACCCGAAGTCTGCCCGGTCTGCAAGCACCCGAAGGCTTTCTATGAGGTTCGGCTTGAAAACTATTAGGCAAGGAGGCGGTAAATCATGAAATACTCACTGCCTGAACTCCCCTATAGATATGATGCACTGGAGCCATACTATGACAGGCAGACACTTCGTATTCACCATGATACTCATCATAAAGCCTACGTAGACGGTCTGAATAATGCCCAGTCGAAACTGGAGGAAGCCAGGGGAAAAGGAGACTATTCCCTAATTAAGCATTGGGAACGTGAGCTGGCTTTTCATGGTTCAGGCCATATACTACACACATTATTTTGGGAAAGCATGTCACCTGACGCGTCAGGAAAGCCGACAGATAGTTTGGCACAGCAGATAATTACCGATTTCGGAAGCTATGAAGCTTTCAAAGAGCACTTTATTTCGTCTGCTCTGACAGTTGAAGGCTCAGGGTGGACAGTGCTGGGTTGGAATCCAGCTTTTGATAAATTGGAAATACTTCAGGTGGAAAAACACCAGAATTTAACCCTCTGGGGATTAATTCCTGTACTTGTTATTGATGTCTGGGAGCATGCATATTACCTCAGTCATCAGAACAGGAGGCTCGAATATATCAATTCCTGGTGGAACATTGCAAATTGGAACGAAGCAAACAAAAAGCTGATTAATGCAAAAAGATAAAAACGAAATTGTTTAAGAGGCTGACTGAAGTCAATAATAACGACCTTCAACTCAGCCTCTTGTTTTTGGGAAATATAAATTATTAATTACTATCTGCATCCATCATTTTTACAGCGGTCATCAGTCACACAGTTTTTTCTTGCACAATTACCTTTGTCGGGTGCCAGTTCTTTTGACGCTTCAACCCTGGATTTAGCTTTTCTCTCTTTATTTTTCTTTGCCATAAAAACACCTCCGTTTTTGTTCGGTCTGTTTTTATTATCTTCAATTCTGTCTATAATAATCATGATGGCATAAGTTACATCAAGTGCAAGGAATTAAACCGTTTTTTTTGTGAATACTATCAAAAGGAGGTTGATAGCATGTCAAAAAGAAAAACAAGCAGCTCACCTAATACCAGGAATCCTCAGAGACCTGCCGGTAAGCCGGCAAGACTTGACCAGTTTGCCGATGATTTATTTGAGGAAGATAAAACGGAGGAGGAATTATTAGATATAACCTCCAATAAGGAAAAAAGAAAATGGTTTAAATAAAGGAGCAGACCATGCCTGGATATGACATAAACCTGATATATGCAGTTGATTTTAGCCCGGTTAAGAATCGTGCCGCGTATAACAAACAAAAAACCAATAAAAAAATGAGTGATACTACCGGTGAAAATTGGAGTAATTTCAGACACCCATATTCCTCGAGCTGCGAAAACAATTCCTCCCAAGGTATTTAAATTATTTGGCAGTGTTGAATTAATTGTGCATGCCGGAGATATTACAGATAGATATGCCCTTGAACAACTTCAATCCATTGCTCCGGTTATTGCCGTTCACGGAAACAGAGATTCCCACGAGCTTAAAACATCACTTCCGGAGGAAAGAATAGTTGAACTGTGCGGATTCAGAATAGGCATTCTTCATGGGCATGGAGACATGGGAACAACCCTCGACAGGCTTCCAACATTCTTTAAAGGAGTCGAGCTGGACTGTATACTATTCGGTCACAGCCACATTCCCTTTAACAGGTTAATTAATGGAACCCTATATCTCAATCCTGGTTCTCCCACCATCAAGAAGCGCCAGCCTATGTATTCAGTTGGGATACTGATACTGGAGGATACACTCAAGGCAAAAATTGAATATTTTGATACCTGTCAGGTTAATCCTGAATCAGAGTAGTATTACCAGAGCTGCAGTACCGATAATCAGCCTGTATATGGCAAAGGGAATAAATGAAACCTTTGAAATGAGCTTCATAAAATATACAATAGAAAAATAAGCTACTATAAACGATACTATAAAGCCCACTGCAAGCTGCAGTATATCTCTCGCTTCAAATGTGATAAGGACTTCCTTCATTTCAAGTGTTGTAGCTGCAACCATTATCGGAACTGCAAGTATAAAGGAAAACTCTGCAGCTGACTTCCTGTCCAGTCCGAAAAACACTCCGCCCGAAATGGTTGCACCCGACCTTGAAAAACCGGGCCATAATGCAAGACACTGCATCACGCCTATAAGAAAAGCCTGCTTAACCGAAACATCATCAACACTTGTAACGGTTGTCCTGATATGTACCTTCTCAACTACTATAAGAAGTATACCTCCTGCAATCAAGCCTATAGCAACAGTTAGTGGGTTGAAACCTGTTTTAATCAGATCCCTCAGCAGGAAACCCAGAATAACAGCCGGTATCATTCCAGCTGCAATCTCCACAAGTGTAAGACCGCCCGGAGTCTTTTTTCCGGTTATAAGGCCTTTTGCCCTGTCCACCAGCGGTTGTATTCTAAGAAAGTACAGAAACTTATCCTTATACAGCCATACCACTGCCAAAATGGCTCCCAACTGAATGATTATTTCGAAAGCAGATGCCTTTGGACCTGTAAAGCCTAAAAAGTGGCCTGTGAAAATCAGGTGGCCTGTGGAAGATACAGGTATAAATTCCGTCAGGCCTTCTACAATCCCCATAATTAGAGCAACAATTAAATCGTACATTGACCATTCCCCTTAATCATCTTTTGTAGTACTTATTAATTATAACTTTCAAATATGCCGCAAATCAATACAAAGATTTTATGGAACTCCTCCATATATCATAAAAGAATTGAGGCTGGAGATTTAAGTCTCCAGCCCTTTAATTATCATTTATCGATAAATACCGGCTTCCTGTCCTTGACTGAAGCCTGCGCCGCCGCAAGTCTCGCTATAGGTACCCTGAACGGCGAGCATGAAACATAATCCAGGCCTACTGTATGGCAGAATTCAACTGAAGATGGGTCTCCTCCATGTTCTCCGCATATACCCAACTTGAGGTTTTCCCTGGTTTTTCTCCCAAGCTCCACCGACATTTGTACAAGCTTTCCGACTCCAATCTGGTCAAGTCTTGCAAATGGGTCTGATTCGAATATCTTCTTATTGTAGTACTGTTCAAGAAACTTACCAGCATCATCTCTTGAGAACCCGTAAGTCATCTGGGTCAGGTCATTTGTGCCAAATGAGAAGAACTCTGCCTCCTTGGCAATCTCATCAGCGGTAATGGCTGCTCTGGGTATCTCTATCATGGTACCCACCATGTAGCTTAACTCTACTCCGGTATTCCTGATAACCTCATCTGCTGTCTTTACAACTATATCCTTTACGTACTTTAATTCTTTAATTTCACCAACCAGAGGAATCATAATCTCCGGAACAACATGCATGCCCCGCCTGTTGACATGGATTGCTGCTTCAATAATAGCCCTGGTCTGCATCTCTGCTATCTCCGGATAGGTTACTGCAAGACGGCACCCTCTGTGCCCCATCATGGGGTTAAACTCATGCAGTTCGGAAATTCGGGATTTGAGGTCTTCAAATGACATGCCCAGTTCCTCTGACATGGCACGAACGTCTTCATCGTCCTTGGGAACAAATTCATGCAGGGGCGGGTCAAGAAGCCTGATTGTTACAGGGTAACCCTTCATTTCAGTAAACAAACCTTCAAAATCGCTTCTCTGCATGGGAAGCAGTTTATCAAGAGCCTTTCTTCTCTGTCCCTCGGTTTTCGCAACTATCATCTCCCTCATGGGGCCTATCCTGTCCGGAGCAAAGAACATATGCTCGGTTCTACAGAGGCCTATACCCTCAGCCCCAAACCTGACAGCAGCTGCCGCATCTTCAGGCGTATCTGCATTAGCCCTGACCTTGAGCCTTCTAATCTCGTCAGCCCAGCCCATAAGCTTTGCAAAATCACCGGTCATGACCGGCTCAACTGTAGGAAGCCTTTCACCGTAAACATTTCCTGTGCTTCCATCAAGAGAAATATAGTCACCTTCCGAATATCTCCTTCCATTCTTGTCTACGAAGTATTTTTCATCTTCATTTATCCTTACTTCACCACAGCCGGCGATACAACAGGTCCCCATTCCCCTTGCCACAACTGCAGCATGAGAAGTCATCCCGCCTCTTCCGGTTAGTATACCTTGGGATACATGCATTCCTTCAATATCTTCAGGCGAGGTTTCAAGCCTGACAAGAATAATGGCTTTCTCACCGTTCTTGGCTGCATTTACCGCATCTTCAGCATGGAAATAAACCTTTCCTGCTGCCGCTCCGGGAGAAGCAGGCAGTCCTTTGGCTACAGGCTCGGCAGCCTTTAGCGCACCAGGTTCAAAGTTGGGATGCAGAAGCTGGTCAAGCTGCTTGGGGTCAACCTTCAGGACCGCATCCTCAATAGATATCAAGCCTTCTTCAACCATATCAACTGCTATCTTCAGAGCAGCCTGAGCCGTTCTCTTTCCGTTTCTGGTCTGGAGCATGAAGAGTTTGCCTTTTTCTATGGTAAACTCCATATCCTGCATATCCTTAAAGTGCCTCTCAAGGGATTCAGCTGCCCTTGCAAACTCGGCATAAACATCGGGCATAACATCTCTAAGTTGTTCTATTGACTGGGGAGTTCTGATACCGGCAACCACATCTTCTCCCTGAGCATTAATCAGAAACTCACCATACAGCTTTCTCTCACCGGTTGCCGGGTTTCTTGTAAACGCAACACCTGTTCCCGAGTCATTTCCCATATTGCCGAAAACCATTTCCTGCACGTTAACCGCTGTTCCCCACTCACCGGGAATGTCATTCAGTCTCCTGTATACAATTGCTCTTGGGTTGTTCCATGAACGAAAAACAGCCTTTACAGCCTCTATCAGCTGGTCTCTGGGGTCCTGGGGAAACTCATCCCCCTTCTCACTCCTATATAGTTCCTTGTACCTTCTCACCACATCCCTCAAATTCTGGGCAGTAAGGTCGGTATCATATTTTGCCCCATTCTCCTCTTTCACTGCATCAAGAACCTTTTCAAACCTTGATTTGTCGACTTCCATTACTACATCGGCAAACATCTGAATAAATCTCCTGTAACTGTCAAAAGCAAACCGTTCATTGTTTGTCAGCTCTGCTAGACTTTCTACAACGGTATCATTCAAACCCAGGTTTAGTATTGTGTCCATCATTCCCGGCATTGAAGCTCTTGCACCCGAACGGACCGAAACCAGAAGCGGATTGTCGGTGTCTCCGAATTTTTTACCTACAGCCTGTTCCATCTTTGAAAGCATTTCGTGAATTTCATTTTCAATTTCCGGGGCAATCATTTCTCCATCTTCATAATACCTAATGCAGGCTTCGGTTGTTACAGTAAATCCTCTTGGAACAGGCAGGCCGAGTCCGGTCATTTCGGCAAGATTTGCTCCTTTTCCACCTAAAAGGTTTCTCATTTCAGCATTTCCTTCGTTAAACATATAGACATACTTCTTGTTCTCCATAGAAATACTCTGCCTCCTTTGAAGTTTAGTTATTGATTGGTTGACCTTTGCCCCCAATATGATTGCCTGATGTGAACAACCACATAAACCTGATTTAATAACCGGTAATTATTTTCTGTTGTTATATTATACCACAAATAGCTTTTTTTAAATTAATATTTTTTATAAATGTCCAATAAGTTCAAATACATAAAACTTGATAAATATGGCAATCATATGAAATGTTGGATATATTCCATATGTCATCCGGTCAGTCTGCATAAATACTGGCCTGGTTAACAATTTTTCTGGATAAGGGGCAGCACTATGGTAAAAACAATATTGGATTACTTAAAAAGAATATTAATATTCCAGGAGCCGCGTGAAGCCCAGGAGCAGTTTATACTAAAAGAACATAATGAAGAATCCGACCAGAAAACTAAACAGGAAGCTCAATCCGATAAGCCTGATAATACTGACACTCAGGATAAAAAGGGAGAGATAAAAAAGCCTGCAAAGGTTGAAGACCTGAATAAAAAGGATGGAAACGGCTCAGGCAAGAATCCCTTCCAGACCGGCAAAGTATCCACTGTCCTTGAGGACAACCTGACCTTCCTGAAGGAAAAGTATTCTATTCCTAAAAACTCGGACGTTAAGATTAGAAGCTTTGATATAACCCTCAAAAAAAAGGTGTATAAAGCATTTATCATATTCATTGACGGCCTGAGTGATAAAAAAGTAATCAACAAGCATATTCTCCAGCCGCTTATGCTCTTCACTTCTCTGGAGAAACCTGAAAACATTGATGACATAATTACATATATCGAAAGAAACCTGGTAACCCAGAACCAGCTTATGAAAAGCACTGATTTTCAGGAGATACTTGACTCGGTAAACTTTGGCGAATGCGTGCTGTTTGTTGACGGTGCTGACCAGGCGCTCATATTCGACGTTAAATCCTGGGAACACAGGACTGTCGAGAGACCCAACGTGGAAATCACCATACGCGGGCCCCAGGAAGGCTTCGGCGAAACCGTCAGGGCAAACACGGCACTTATACGGAAAAACCTGAAAAATGAGAACCTTACCATAGAAAGCATAACCATTGGACAAAGAAGCAGGACTCCCTGCTCAATAATGTACTTGAAGGACCTTGCCAACCCCAAGCTGGTAGAGGAGGTAAGAAGACGGCTGGGAAGCCTTAAACTTGATTATGCAAACGATTCAGGGATAATTGAACAGCTCATTGAAGACAACTCATTTTTGTCTGCACCACAGGTCATTGCCACAGAAAGACCCGACCGGGTAGCTTCCATGCTGTCAGACGGAAGGGTTGCCATCCTGGTTGATGGTAATCCCTTTGTACTGGTTGTCCCGGCTACTCTTTATTCCTTGATACATTCCCCTGAGGACGTCTATCTCAGGTTTCCATTTGCCAACTTCATGAGATTCATAAGGTATCTGGGAATTGCCGCCGCCCTGCTCCTGCCCGGAACGTATTTAGCAGTAACCAATTATCACCATGAGATGATACCTACAGACTTGATTCTGGCCATATCGGGCGCCAGGGAAAGGGTTCCATTTCCTACGGTATTTGAAATACTCATCATGGAAATATCCTTTGAACTCATCAGGGAGGCAGGTATCAGGATGCCGGGGACAATCGGTCCTACTCTAGGTATAATCGGCGCCCTGATTCTGGGTCAGGCTGCGGTAGCTGCCAATATAGTCAGCCCCATACTTATAATAATTGTTGCAGTAACAGGTATAGGAGCGCTGGCTGTACCCAACTTTTCTCTTGCCTTTGCTTTCAGGGTTATGAGATTTGGATATATTATCCTGGGGGCGGTGGCCGGCCTGCTGGGTATAACACTGGGGCTGTTCATCCAGGGGCTTTTCCTTGTATCCCAGAAATCGTTCGGGGTTCCTTTCCTGTCACCCATTGCGCCAAGGACATCGGGCGGCATAACCAGCGCAATAACCAGACCGGTTATGTGGAAGCGGGAGAAACGGCCCGACTATTTAAACCCCCTTGATGTTACAAGCCAGCCCAAAATCAGCAGGGGCTGGGTTAAGAAAAAAAAGAAGCCGGAGAAATAGCTATAAGCTATTTGCTATTAGTAGATGGCTGTTGGCTAAATCTAAGAACTTAAATCAAAAGCTAGAAGCAAACTTAAGAGGTTTAGCTAGAAGCCAATAGCCAAATGAACAAAAGGAGAACTACATATGAGAACAAGTTTCTTATACCGTATTCTATTAATAGCTCTGACAGTCACATTTTGCCTCATGCTATCAGGGTGTTATGACGCAAGAGAAACCGATGACCTGGCGTACGTCATTGCAATAGGACTGGATAAGGGAAAGACAAATGCGCTCAGACTGACCCTGCAGTATGCGGTTCCCAAGAACATTGGCTCCGGAGGAGGCGGCGGCCAGGGAGGCGGCGGTGGCGGAGGAGAAAACCCCTCATCAATCACTACAGTTGAAACCCCCACCCTGTGGTCAGGTTTGAATATGGTAAACAACTATACAAGCAGGCAGGTTAACATGGCGCACGTAAAGGCCCTTGTTATTTCGGAGGAGCTGGCCAGGGAAGGTATTGAACGCTACCTTCATGCAGTCATACGAAGCAGGGAATTCAGGCCGTCCACTCATGTTGTGGTCAGTACAAGGCCTGCACACGAGTATATCGAAGCCGCTCAGCCCATCCTGGAGCTTAATCCTGCAAAATACTATGAGCTGGCCTTCAGGTCCTCAGACTACACAGGCTTTATACCCAGGATAAACTTACATGATTTTTATTTTAATACTGAATCTCTGCACCAGCAGGGTTATGCCATAATATCCTGCGTAAACCAGTATGAGGATGTTAATGAATTCAATCTTAACAGATCCACTTTCAAGGAAAAGGGGCACAAGGGGCCATTTGAGGGAGACTTCTATGCTGGAGATGTTACAAGAGTTGGTGACGTGAAGGCCGAGGTTATTGGCACCGCAGTATTCGACGGAGCAAAGATGGTAGGGAAGCTGGACGGAGAGGAAACCAGCTACTTCCTTATGTCTGCAGGACAGTTCGTCCATGCTTACTGGTCTTTCCCTGACCCAAGGGTTCCTGATAGGTTTGTGATTCTCGATGTAAGGCAGAACAGAAAGCCAAAAATTAATATTACTCTTGCGAATGACAGGCCCTTCATCACCCTCAGACTTAACCTCGAGGCCGATATACTCTCCATTCAGTCGGGTGAAAACTACGAGGCTCCTGGACAGCTAGACATTCTGGAGGCCCATGCGGAAGAAATCCTGAAAAAAGGTACCCTCAGAACCTTGAATAAAACTGCGCATCAGTACCGTTCAGATATATTCGGGTTCGGGCGTCACGCCAGATACATGTTCTTAACATGGAAGCAGTGGGAGGAACTCAATTGGAAGGAAATATTTCAGAATTCCGAGTTCAGTGTCAGTGTTGACCTGAATATAAGACGTCCCGGGCTTATGATAAGGTCAAGCCCTGCCGTGTCTTCACAAGGAAAGACCCAGTAAACTGTCTGACAGGAGAGGTGAGATAAAATGCCTGAAAAAATAACAATAGGAAAGTGGGAGGCTGTCTGCCTTCTTCTTAACACAATCAACATACAGATATTCCTTAACCTTCCGAGATATGTCGTGGAAATTAGTGGAACATCTGGATGGATATTGTCGATTTACATTACCATCCTTGTACTGCTTATATTTTCTGTTGTACTGGTGCTTTTCAAAAGATTTCCCGGAAAGGACATAGTTGGAATAGGAGATACCGTTGCCGGAAAGATTGGACGGATTACGGTTGGACTTATATTTACGCTGTTGTCCTTCTCTGCAACAGCCGTGGTGTTAAGAGAGTTTTCCGAAAACGTCAAGATAATAGCCCTGCCCAATTCACCGCTGAGCTTTATCATGTCATTCTTTATAATTGGCATCGTAGTCGCAGGCTTTCTTGGTTTCGAAACCATCATAAGGCTTAACGGATTCATAATCCCTGTAATAGCTGCCGGGTTTTTGACAATCATACTGTTGGTATCGCCTCTTATTGAATTCAATAATGTCTTCCCTATTATGGGCAATGGGTTTATGAGTGTTTTTGGAGAGGGCTTCCTCAAAGTTTCTCTATTTATCGGTATATCAATGATATACTGGTTCCCTCCCTTCCTGAAAACATTTAATGGGTTCAGGACTGTAAGCTACTGGAGCTTGGCTTTGTCGGGAATATTTATACTGCTCTCGGTATTTGTTTATTCGGCGGTTATTGAATACCCGGCTGCTGTTGAAAGTATAATGCCTATATATGCCCTCAGCCGCCTGATTGAGTTCGGGAGGTTTCTGGAAAGAATTGAACCGCTTTTCCTTATCATCTGGTCGCTTTCAGCGTTTCTTTACACTAGCGCATGCTTGTTCTGTGCCATATACGGTTTCAAAAGGGCATTTAACCTGCCATTTACAAGACCACTGGTTATTCCTTTTTCCATACTTGCCTTCAACGTAGCATTCCTGCCTGAAGATATTATGAGCACCATTGAGTTCGACAGGCTCTACTTCAGGACACTAGGCTTTCTGCCTGTTTTTGGGGTTCCAATATTACTCCTGCTCATAGCCTGGCTTAGAAAAAAAGGGGTGTCGCAGAAACAAAAAGCCTAAGAAAATGATTTCCAAATGGAGGTAATAATTATGCTAAGCAGATACCTGATTTACATCATTCTGACCTATGCATTCATCCATACCATAAGCTATGGAATATATTTATGGAATAAGAAAAACAGAACCGGAGCCACTGCCGTATTCATACTTGCCCTAACAGCACTCACTCTTCCCCTTCTAACAATATACTTCCGAGGATAAATCTGTCACGGGGACGGTTCTTTTGACAGGATACCTGGAGGGAAGTACCTTAATTACTAATCTTTAAATCTCTTGAGAGTCAGTGAATTGGCAACAACAGATACAGAACTAAACGCCATTGCCCCTCCGGCAATAACGGGATTCAGCAGTCCTGCCGCTGCAAAAGGTATACCTATTATATTATAAATAAATGCCCAGAACAGGTTCTGTTTAATCTTTCTCATTGTCATCCTGGACAGCCTTATTGCCAGGGGGATTGTCCTTAAGTCCCCTCTCATCAGTGTTATATCTGCCGCTTCCATTGCAATATCTGTCCCGGTACCCATGGCCATACCTATATCGGCAGCTGCCAGTGCAGGTGCATCGTTTATTCCATCCCCCACCATTGCTACAACCCTGGTTTGTTTTCTGGTATTCTGCTCGGTTTGCGTATTGGTATTTCTGAGTTTTTCAATTTCCCTGGCCTTATCCCCCGGGAGAACCTCTGCAACGACATCTGTAATTCCAACCTGTCTGGCAACCGCCTGAGCAGTCTTATTATTATCTCCGGTCAACATATAAATCTCAATACCCATTGACTGCAGCTTCTGCACAGCCTCCTTCGAACTTTCCTTAATTGTGTCTGCAACCGCCAGCACTCCTTCAACACTACCATCTATACTTACAAGCATGGCTGTCTTCCCTTCTTCTTCAAGCTTCCTTAGCAGGTCTTCCATCCCTTTGAATTCAACATGGTTTTCAGTCATAAGCTTTCTTGTACCCACAAGCACAGTACTGCCTTCAACCCTGGCCCGTACTCCCTTGCCTGGAACAGCTTCAAATTCCTCAGGCCCAGGTATGCCGTCCACACCAATTATCTCTTTTCCCTTGTTAAACACTGCAGCACCCAGAGGATGTTCGGATTTTTTCTCGGCTGACGCTGCAAATCGCAGCACTCGCCAAGATTCGGGACGAGGGGACGGTTCTTCTGGCACATAACACCCGTCCCCTCGTCCCAGGAGAATATCAGTAACCTCAGGTTTACCGGTAGTTATTGTACCGGTCTTGTCCAGCACAACTGTATCAATCCTGTAAGCCCTCTCAAGGTTTTCGCCACCTTTAATTAGTATCCCTTTTTCCGCACCTTTGCCGGTCCCAACCATAATTGCAGTCGGAGTTGCAAGTCCAAGAGCGCAGGGGCATGCTATTACAAGCACTGATACTGCACTTATCAGGCCTTTACCAAAATCTCCAAAACCAAAGTACCATATGAGGAATGTAACAGCTGCGGTTGCTATCACTGCAGGCACAAAAATACCCGAGACACGGTCTGCTATCTTCTGGATCGGAGCTTTTGTCCCTTGAGCATCTTCTACCATCTTTACAATCTGGGACAGTACAGTATCTTTTCCAACTTTAACAGCCTCAAATTTGAATGCACCAGTCTTGTTTATCGAAGCGCCTATCACCGAATCTCCAAATTTTTTCTCAACTGGTATGCTCTCTCCTGTAAGCATTGATTCGTCTACTGTGGAGTATCCTTCAGTTATTCTGCCATCAACAGGAATTCTTTCTCCGGGCCTGACAACAATAATATCTCCGGCCTTAACATCTTCGACCGGTATATCCTCTTCCCTTCGGTCTCTTACAACCCTTGCAGTTCGTGCCTGTAAGCCCATAAGCTTCTTTATGGCCTCGGAAGTCTTCCCTTTTGCTGCAGCTTCAAGGTATTTCCCGAGTAAGATAAGAGTTATAATTACTGCGGCAGCCTCAAAATATAAGTCTTTCATTTCACCCGGCGCAGTATACTGGAAGAATACATTATATATGCTGAAAAAGTACGCAGCTGAGGTGCCCATTGCAACAAGAACATCCATGTTTGGAGCACCTGCCTTCAGTGCGTAATACGCATTCCTGTAGAACCTGTAGCCTACTATAAATTGCACAGGTGTAGCAACAACCAGCTGGAAATACCCGTTATGAAAAGGCCACAGTTCTACCCCTGCAAGATGAAGTACCATGCCAAGAATAAGTGGAGTGCTTAAAACAGCAGAAAATAATACAAGCAGCCGGAGATTTTTAATCTCAAGGTCTCTCTTCTCCTCTTCTTTCCTATCCCCATCATTATCTTCTACAGCCTCATATCCTAAGAACTGCACAGATTCTATAATCTCATGCATCTTTACAACATTCGGATTAAATTCTACCACAGCCTTCTCTGAAGCCAGATTTACGGCCGTAGTTTTTACACCTTCCAGACTGCTCACTTTCTTCTCAATCCTTGCAGCACAAGCTGCACACGACATCCCCGATATCCTTATAGAGGCCTTCCTCTCCATTAACATTCCCTCCATTTTTTCCTGTCAAAAGAACCGTCCCCTTGACAGCGCTCCATTTTCCTGTCATAGGGACGGTTCTTTTGACAGCGCCGCCTGCCTGACCATTTCCCTGTTTAAGTCTAGTACTGCAGCTATTTGTCTTCTGGACAGGTCAGACTCCTCCAGAAGATAATTTATTAATTTATTCCTTTCAGATTTCATATTATGATTTCTTAATTCATTTATTCTAATTCCTCTTATACTCAAATAGTCCTCCACGTATACATATACATTTTGCTTATCTATTTTCTTCCCTTTATTAATATCAATAAATACTTCGTCGGTTTTTTGGTGATTAAACCTTTCAAATTCCTTGACAGCTGCTGCCCTATTGTTTGAAAACATTTTTAATATTCCATCTGCATCGATTATACCTCTCTCAGCATTTATGTATTCCGTGTAACTGCTCCATCTGTACTGATTCATTGGGCTTTCGCCTGCCTTCTCAGGGTTCTGATGTACATATCTTATTACAGCAAGCAGGTAACGGTCATCTTCAATACTTTCGCTTCTGTACCTGTCCTGAAATACATGTCCTATACGTTTGTATTTGTTATTATAGTAACCGGCATAACTAACTCCAATTCTTTTAGTTAGCCGTGCAAGACTATCTTTTCTCTCCTTTATAACAATATGAGCATGATTATCCATTACACAATATGCATATATTGAGTAAGCCTCATTCCCTTTCTTGTTGTAGAGTATCTTGATTAGTCTTTCCTTATCCTCATCTTCCATGAATATTTTTCTTTTGTTATTCCCTCTGAACATAATGTGATAAACTTGGCTGGAGCTTGGACTCCTGGAATGTCTTGGCATGTTAACCACCTCCGGAATAAATATACATTTATTAACAGTTATTGTCAATAGAACCGTCCCTTCGACATTGGGTATAATATAATTAATAAAAATTCATCTGGCTGGAGGTAAAAAACTTGGAGCAAACGTCAAAAAATGCAATCAAAGCAGTGTGTCATGCCGAATATGATTCGTTAACCCATGTAATTCTATGCTCGCCCTTATACATGAAAATCAGAGAGGTAATAAATGAGACCCAGCAGTACTTCGTGGAAAAGAATATAGATACCCGAAGGGCTGTAGAACAGCATGAATCGCTTATAACAGTCCTGGAAAATTATAACGTGGATGTTATAACTCTTCCTTCACTCAGAGTCTTTCCTGAACAGGTCTTTACCCGGGATATAGGTTTTACCATCGGAGATAATCTATTCATTGCAAAAATGAACAGAGCCATCCGCCAGGGAGAAGAAAAGGTGTTAATAGATTGGCTGGACACTCATGGCATACCTTATACCCAAATGACCAACCGAAGTATTGAAGGTGGAGATGTTCTTGTTGACCGTAATACCGTATGGGTTGGCATCAGCTACCGCACTTCAGTAGATGCCGTTAGAGAACTGCAGGACAGGTTGAGTGACTACGAGGTTACCCCTCTTGACTTTGAGAACAGGTATCTGCATCTTGACTGCGTCTTCAATATAATTTCCCCTGATGAAGCACTTATATTTCCACCGGCTTTCAGTCCAGAGGACTTAGAAAAGATTGCCTCCCGCTACCGGCTGATTGAAATCACTGCCGATGAGCAGTTTCAGCTTGGTACAAACGTCCTCTGTCTGGGGAAAGGAACCGTTATCAGCCTTCCGATGAATAGGAACGTCAACAGGCTGCTTCGCAAACATGGCTATAATGTAGTGGAGGTGGATATTTCCGAGATTATCAAGTCAGGAGGAGCCTTCCGCTGTATTACAATGCCGCTGGTCAGAAACCCTTAAGGCTGATAGGCTTTGACGTATCCCCATTATAAGCTCCTAGAATTAGTTTGGGGCAGATTAACCATTACACTGCTCCCCGGTCGATTCTCAGGCTTTTGAAATATACGGCTCCCAAAATCAGGAAGACTGCTGATACACCAAGGTACAGTAATAACTCTCCTGCATTCATGGTCTGGTTATAGAGTGGCTTCAGTAATGCTCCAAGGGCAACCGAAAAAAGCAAGGTGAATCCATTGATAAACGTAACGGGAAGCAATAACAATCCTAACCCTTCTTTTCTTATGGCCTTAATAATAATGATAATAAACGCAGGGAAAATAAAGCACATATCCAGAATAAAGATGGAATACATGAACTCAGGTTTGGTACCGGCCTGGATAAATGATAGAATCTGGCTGGTCCAGAGAATAGTAAAAAGTACGGGTATGAGTAGGGAAAACCCCACAGAGACGTTCCTAACAGCACTGGGCAGCTTAACTTTTTGGAGAATATCTTTACCGATATTTGCCACGCTATATACTATCGAGTAAAAAGCTAGCGCAAATATGGCCATATAGAGAAAGTACAATCCATTATAGAACCGCTCAATTACGTAGATTCCGTATGCATAGAAAAGATAGCCAAGTATGCCTATAATAACAATCTGCTTTTTTGAATCATCCTCTTTGATTCCAGCCACAAAAAATAAAATAATTACTGACAATATAATGGTTACTATATCTTGTGATATTACTCCGGAGATAACATCTGTGCTTGCTACGCTGCTGTAAATGTCAGGATAAATTACTCCAGCCAATGCAGCCGTAAGAGATAAAAACGCAGATAAAAACCATAGAATTTTATTATTGCCAAGTTTTTGAACCATTCTTCCCCCCCTTTTTTGTAAATTTCCTACATTCTCTTCCTATCCGTAGTAGATATCAGCCCTGCCGCTTCTAATCATCCCTTCAAACTTCTTCCGCAAGTACTTCTTAATAAGATTCCTCGTAAATGGGATGACCAATATAAACCCAGTAATATCAGTAAGTATACCTGGTGTAAGAAGAAGTGCCCCTCCTACCAGTACGCATAAACCGTTTACCAGTTCCTCACCCGGAAGTCTCCCTTCAGACAACTCGGCCCGGATTTTTCCAAGTATCTGCCGCCCCTGACTCTTTGCCAGATAAGCTCCTGCCAGTCCTGTGGCAACAACCAGCGCCAGCGTAAACTCCCAGCCGGTCACTTCTGCTATCCTGAACAATAGAATCAGCTCTATCAGTGGTATTAACGTAAACATCAGAACCAGTCTTGCAAACATATTTCTTCTCCAACTTATTTCTTTTAGTATTATTCTTTTAATATTCTCTCAGATTTATCCACGTTTTTCAAGCGTGCCATGCCTCAACGTTTTCAAGCGCAAACTCCTTAAAGGTCCTGGGCTTCCTGCCAGTTAATCTTTCGAACTCATCTGTCACCTTCTTTGCCGTGCCCATACGTGTCATGAAATAAAGCATGACCGTTACATTGACATAGTTCTTGTCAAGACCTCTCTTTTTAATATATACACTGCGGTATTTAAGATAAGAGGGTTTTGCATATACTATTTTTCTTCCAAGTACTTCTGAAAGTATCTCCGCTACCTGATAATAGTCCAGGGCTTGAGGACCGGTAATGGTATGAGCTGTGTTACTGTACTTTTCAGGTAAATGCAGTACTGTTGCAATTGCAAGACCGATATCCTTAGCATCAATAAAGCTGGTTTTACTTCTACCGGCTGGTACAAAAATTTGGTTCTCTTCCTTTATCTCAAGAGCATGAATGCCTGATATATTCTGCATAAAAAAGCCAGGACGTATATGAGCATAGGGGAGCTTGTACTGCTCAATAAACTTTTCAATCTTATGGTGGGGTGGCACTGGATTATTTTCCACTCCCATAAGCGAAAGGAAAGACACCAACTTAATATTTACCTTTGACATGGTTTGAACAAAAGGCAGCAAGTCTTCCGGCTTTCCAAGGTGAGGAGGACGCATTAAGAACACCCTGTCTACCCCTTCGAGAGCAGTTTCAAACGTCGCTGTATCAGTGAAATCAAAGTACACAGTTTTCACATTATCTCTTTTCTCATATACAGAATTAAGTTTTTCAAGATTTATGTCTGCAGCTGCAACCTGTTCTCCCATATTAACCAGGCTCTCCAAAACATATCTTCCTACATTTCCCAAAGCACCAGTGACCATTACTCTCATTAATCTGCATCTCCATTCTGAATTATTTTTGCTGCCATATTAAGAATTTCCAAAAAATCTTCACATCTTTGCCTTCCAATGCTGGCTATCAGCTTATTCGAAATGGCATAGTATTCTTCAAATGCTTCACTTACAAGCTGTTTTCCTTTATCTGTTGCAGAAAGCGGGCTGCTCCTTTTATCATGTTCAGAAAGGGTTCGTTTTAT
>JAWLGL010000228.1:0-3173 GCA_041685035.1 Clostridia bacterium | reverse complement strand
CATACCCTGTATATACTTCTCACCGTGTCAAGATTCTTACTATCTTCACCCGCAGGAAAAGCATGACTGAATACCTTTAATCCGGCCTCTTCAAGCTGTTCCGTACATGACCGGGCATAAAACTGACTGACATTTGAATCTGATATAATCAGAGCCTTTAAAGATTTGTAAGGCTTGAAAATCTTGTTCAGATTATCGAAGGAGGAGGAGAAATAAATTACAAAACTCCTCTCTCCCAGGTCTACAGTTAACTCCTGCAGTTGACTCACCTCCGGTGCTGAAATTATAATCCTGTTACCACACTGCTGCACCTTTCACATAAGGTTGGATGCTTCAAATTCTTACCCACGGTTTCACTGAATATCCAACATCTTTCACATTTTTCTCCACCGGCATTCTCTACAAATATATCAATACCTGTTGCTTCACCCTTAACAACTCTTGATGAAGGCGGGCAGTGAACCTCATGCACCCTCACATCCGAGACAATAAAGATAGTTTCAAGCTGGTCTTCAAGTCCGGATAGAAACTTATAATAGTCTTCATCAGCATACAGTGTAACCGAAGCATTCAGCGAATGTCCTATTATTTTCTCAGCTCTTGCCGTCTCGAGAGCTTTTGAGATATCGTCCCTTACTGCCAGCAGCTTATCCCACTTATTTTCAAGTTCCGGGTCAAGGTATCTTTCATTCACAACCGGCCACAGATTAAGTTGAACACTTTCCCTGTTATGGCTGGAGCTGTGAGGCATATACTGCCATATTTCCTCAGTAGTAAATGCAAGTACAGGAGCCAGCATCTTCACCAAAACATCCAGAACATCATACATTGCAGTCTGAGCAGCTCTCCTAGCCTGGGAGTTTGCAGATGATGTATACAATCTGTCTTTAATCACATCCAGGTAGAAATTACTCATATCTACTACACAGAAGTTGTGTATAGAATGATATACAAAATGATAGTCATGTTTTCTGTAAGCTTCAGTCACACGTTTTATCAGCTTTGTCAGCTTCATTAACGCCCATCTATCCAACTCCTCAAGCTTCTCATAGGGAACCCTGTCATTGTCCGGATTAAAATCATGAATGTTTCCTAAAATAAACCTGCTGGTATTCCTGATTTTTCTATAAACCTCGGTCAGCTGCTTGAGGATATCCTTGGATATTCTTACATCATTCCTGTAGTCTGCAGAAACAACCCAAAGCCTCAATATATCAGCCCCGTACTCCTTGATTACCTCTAAAGGGTCTACTCCATTGCCCAGTGACTTGGACATCTTTCTTCCTTCTCCGTCAACCGTAAAGCCATGAGTCAATACAGTCCTGTAAGGCGCTTTCCCTCTGGCTGCCACCGATGTCAGGAGCGAGGATTGAAACCATCCCCTGTGCTGATCACTTCCCTCCAGGTACATATCGGCAGGCCAGCTCAGGTCACTCCTGTTCTCCAGTACCCCGGCATGACTCGAGCCAGAATCAAACCATACATCCATGGTATCGGTTTCTTTTCGTAGTTTTCTTCCCCCACATGAACAGGTTACTTCCTTTGGAAGAATATCTGAGGCCTCCATTTCAAACCAGGCATTTGAACCCTTCTCTCTGAACAACTGTTTAACTGCACTGATTGTCTGGTCGTTTATCAATTCCTTACCGCAAGACTCGCAGTAGAAGATGGGTATGGGTACTCCCCACTTTCTTTGACGCGATATACACCAGTCTCCCCTATCTCTTACCATATTAGTAATTCTCTCTTCACCCCAGGCCGGAATCCATTCAGCCTCTTTTATTGCTTGAAGTGCCTGTTTCCTGAATCCGTCAATAGATGCAAACCACTGCTCTGTCGCTCTGAAAAGAACAGGGTTCTTGCACCTCCAACAGTGGGGGTACTGATGTATTATTTCAGCTTCGGCAAGCAGGTGTCCTGTTGATTTCAGTTCTTCTATTATGGCCCTGTTGGATTTTGCATAGAACAACCCGCTGAATTTGCCCGCCAGTTCATTCAGATGCCCTTTATTATCCACCGGTACAATTACCGGAAGATTATATTTTCTGCAAACCTCGAAGTCTTCCTCACCATGTCCGGGAGCGGTATGAACACAACCGGTTCCGGCTTCAAGGGTAACATGCTCCCCAAGTATGACTACCGATTCCCTCTCAAGGAACGGATGCCAGCACCTCATTCCCTCCAGTTCGCTTCCCTTGTATCTTGCAACAACACTATAGCTGTCTATACCGGCTGCCGTCATCACTTCCCCAACAAGCTTATCAGCCAGCACATATGCCTCTTTACCAGCCTTCACAAGAGCATAATCAAAATCAGCATTCAGACAAATTGCAAGGTTTCCCGGCAAAGTCCATGTTGTGGTAGTCCATATTACAAAAGATATTTTGCTTTCTCCGGCTGCACTTCCAAAAACCTTCTTATCATCAATAAGGTTGAATTTAACGTATATTGATTTTGACCTGTCTTCGGCATATTCAATTTCAGCTTCGGCCAGAGCAGTTTCACAGTCTGCACACCAGTATACGGGTTTTAAACCCTTATATATATATCCCTTCTTGGCCATTTCGCCAAACACCTCTACCTGTGTTGCTTCAAACTCAGGTGCAAGGGTAAGATAAGGATTATCCCAGTCACCTCTGACCCCTAATCTTTTAAACTGCTTCCTTTGCCTGTCTACATAACCAAGAGCAAAATCCCTGCAGGCATTTCTGAATTCAACTGGGTCAACTTCATGCCTGTTGATGCCGAGTTTCTTTATGGCCTGCTGTTCGATTGGCAGTCCATGTGTGTCCCAGCCGGGTACATAAGGTGAATAATAGCCGTCCATGGATTTAAATTTGACCACAATATCCTTAAGCACCTTGTTTAGAGCATGCCCTATATGAATATCGCCATTCGCATAAGGGGGGCCGTCATGGAGAATATATGACTGCTTCCCTTCGTTCATCTCCAGCGACTTCTTGTAAATATCTTTTTCATCCCACATTTCAAGATATTCGGGTTCCCTTTCGGGGAGATTAGCCCTCATGGGAAAATCGGTGTTTGGAAGATTGAGTGTTTTGCTGTAGTCCATTCCTATCATCTCTCCTCTTTATATAATAATAAAGACCCTACGTCATAAAAGGGACGTAGAGCCAGGCTCTCGCGGTACCACCCACATTAGTGAAAGAAAA
>JAWLGL010000016.1:15221-17801 GCA_041685035.1 Clostridia bacterium | reverse complement strand
AATCCTCAGGTTAAGTCAAAGATAAAACAAAAGCAGCGCCAAATGGCAGCAAGCAGAATGATGAAAGAGATTCCCACTGCAGATGTAGTTATCACCAACCCTACACATTTTGCAGTAGCTTTAAAATACGATGCTGATAAGAGTTCTGCTCCTGTTGTTGTTGCAAAAGGCCAGGATTACATAGCCATCAGAATCAAGGAAATTGCTAAAGAGAATAAGGTTGAAGTTGTAGAGAATAAGGAGCTGGCCAGAACAATATTCAGTACTGTTGATATTGGCGACCCAATACCTGAGGAATTGTACCAGGCGGTAGCAGAAATACTTGCCTTCGTATACAGCTTGAAGAACAAAGGGCGAAGTACGGGCTAGCATATTTCAGTTTCTAGAGAAAGACCATAGGCTTATTTAATGTAAAGGAGGTGGGAAATAGGATGCTAAGGTTAGGAGATATAGGAATAGCAGTAGTTGTGGTAGCTATTGTATTAATAATAATTATTCCCATTCCCCCGCACCTCCTTGATATACTTCTGGCAATCAATATATCAATTTCATTGGTTATTTTACTGAACAGTATTTTTGCCAAGGACGCTTTACAGATGTCCATATTTCCATCACTGCTTCTTATTACAACCATTTACCGATTATCTTTAAATATTTCAGCCACCAAGCTTGTGCTGGCGGAAGGACATGCCGGAGCAGTAATAGATACATTCGGTAATTTCGTAACAGCTGGAAATATGGTGGTCGGGTTCGTAATATTTCTTATTATCATGATAGTTCAGTTTTTGGTAATTACCAAAGGGTCTGAAAGAGTATCGGAAGTCGCTGCCAGATTCACCCTTGATGCAATGCCTGGAAAGCAGATGGCAATAGATGCTGATTTAAACAGTGGGCTTGTCACTGAAGCTGAGGCTAAGGAAAGAAGGAGAAACATACAGAGGGAAGCAGATTTCTACGGTGCAATGGATGGAGCAAGTAAGTTTGTAAAAGGGGATGCCATTGCAGCAATAATTATTACGTTTATTAATATTATAGGCGGCCTGATTATCGGGGTTTTAATGAGGGGAGAAGAAATAGCGGAGGCCATGGCGACCTACACAGTGCTGACAGTTGGAGATGGACTTGTAAGTCAAATTCCAGCCTTGCTTATTTCCACAGCTACAGGTATTATAGTAACAAGGGCTGCCGCTGATTCAAATCTCAGCCAGGACTTAATTAAACAGATATTCCAGAATCCAAAGGTTATGCTGGTTACCTCGGCAGTATGTATTATTCTCGCAGCTTTCGGTCTGCCAACGCTCCCGTTTGTAATCATTGCTGTTGTACTGGCTATAGTCGGATTCAGGCTGCGGAGAGAAATAAAACAGATAGAAAAGGAACAAGAAGACAAGGTTCAGGAAACCGAAGTAGAGGAAATAAGAAGGCCGGAAAACGTTGTATCACTGCTGCAAGTAGATCCAATAGAGCTGGAGTTTGGCTACGGAATAATACCATATGCGGATGCAAACCAGGGAGGCGACCTACTTGACAGGGTAGTTATGATCAGAAGGCAGCTTGCCCTAGAATTTGGGATGATAGTTCCGATGATTAGATTGAGAGATAATATTCAACTCAACTCCAACCAGTATATTATTAAAATAAAAGGGGTAGAGGTTTCAGAAGGAGAGTTGATGTTCGGTCACTTCCTGGCAATGAATCCGGGGGGTGTAGAACAGGAAATTGAGGGGGATAGTACGGTGGAACCGGCATTTGGACTACCGGCCAAGTGGATCTCCGAGAATCAGAGGGAGAGGGCAGAAATGCTTGGATACACTGTAGTTGACCCACCCTCAATAATTGCTACCCATCTGACTGAGATTATCAAGCGTCATGCATATGAATTATTGGGCAGACAAGAAGTCCAGACACTGATTGACAGTGTTAAAGCAAATTACCCTGCTATAGTGGATGAACTTATTCCAAAGATTATGAGCTTGGGAGAGCTTCAGAAGGTACTGTCCAACCTGCTGAGGGAAGGCATCAGTATACGTGATATGGTTACTATCCTGGAAACACTTGCTGATTATGCTTCGATTACTCATGACCCTGATTTATTGACTGAATATGTGAGACAAGCTCTAGGGAGGTCAATATCAAAGAGGTTTATTGGCAACAATAAGACCAGCGTAATAACAATAGACCCGCAGCTTGAGCAAACCATAATTGATGCCGTACAGCGTACCGATTACGGCTCATACGTCTCACTTGAACCCAATGTTACCCAAACCATAATCAACAGTTTGTATGAACACATTCAAAACCTGACTTCAACAGGACAGCAGCCTATAGTTATTGCTTCACCAGGGGTCAGACCTTATTTTAAAAGAATAACTGAACAGGCTGTTCCTGAACTGGTTGTGTTGTCTTATAATGAACTTGACCCAAATGTAGAGGTCCAGTCAGTGGGTATGGTTACGGCATAATTGGTTCAGAACTGCTGGCTGGCAGCTTGCAAACCCAGATTTACTTCGGGAGTGATTCCAGAAACTATCAGCCGTGAGCTATGAACTACGAACCAACTGCAGGAGGATATATATGAAG
>JAWLGL010000016.1:0-15211 GCA_041685035.1 Clostridia bacterium | reverse complement strand
GGAAAAGATGCACATGAAGCCATGTTAAAGGTGAAGATGGATCTTGGTAATGATGCGGTTATTGTAAGTACACGTAGAATAAGGCAGAAAGGTATTCTAGGGTTTTTGTCCAAGCCCCAGATAGAAGTGCTTGCGACTCTTGATGATACCGGAAAGAAGATTGCTGCTGCACAGGCTGAAGAGTCTTCGCAGAACCAGAGTGCTGCAGCCCAAGAAGAACTGAAGGGAAGGGACAGCAAACTATACCAGCTGGAGAATAAAGTAAGCAAAATGGAAGAACTGCTGCAAAAAATATATTCTCAGATACAGCCGGCACAGAAGTCTAACAACCAGACACCTCAAGACCTTAATTCCAAGATATACCAACTGCTTACCAATAATCTGCTAAGGAATGAGGTTGAGCCTGAACTTGCAAAAAAAATCATTAGCGATGTAAAAGAAAAAGTCGGCTCAAGTGTAAACGTAAGTGAAGTTGCATCAACACTGTACAGTTCAATCCAGAAATTTCTTGGGGAGCCTGAGCCAATAATGCTATCTGGGAGCAAAAAGCCGTATGTTATAATTTTTCTGGGACCTACGGGTGTAGGAAAAACTACAACCCTGGCTAAGATAGCAGCCGATTTTGCTTTGAATCAGAAAATTAATGTCGGATTGATTACTGCTGATACGTTCAGGATAGCAGCTGTCGAACAGCTCAAGACATATGCAGAAATATTGGGGATGCCGGTAAGCGTGGTTTATTCTACTAGTGAAATAAGTCAAGCCATTAATAATTATTCCGATAAGGATGTAATATTGATTGATACGCCTGGAAGAAGCCATAGAAATAAGAACCAGTTTGAGGAACTCAAGAACCTGGTATTACATAGCCAGGCCGATGAAAAGTACCTTCTTATAGGCGCAACCACTGGATCCAAAGATTGTCGAGACATAATAAACAGCTATAGTTTTGTAGATAATTACAAGCTGATATTTACTAAACTTGATGAAACAACTTCGTATTGAATTCTTATGAATGTGCGTGAATTGACTGGAAAATCCTTGTCCTATGTTACAACAGGACAGAGTGTACCTGATGATATTGAGATAATTAACATAGACAAAATTTCGAAAATCTTGTTGGGGAGTATACCTGCATGAAGGATCAGGCAGACAAACTTAGACAAATAATTGCCAGCTTAAAAAAACATAATGCCGAAGCCGAGAACAGTACGGTAAACGATGTACCGAGAAGAAGTTCAAGAGTAATTACCGTTACAAGCGGCAAGGGTGGGGTAGGAAAGACAAATATTGCAGTTAATCTGGCCGTAAGCTTGAGTGAGTATGGATTTAAAGTGATTATTCTGGACGCTGACTTTGGACTTGCAAATATCGATGTAATATTTGGAATTGTCCCACAGTTTACGCTTGTGGACGTGATTAACGGAAAAAAAGGAATACTTGAGATATTGACGGAAGGGCCCAAAAATATTAAATTCATTTCTGGTGGTTCAGGAGTCGAACAGCTAACCAGGCTCGACAGGCAGCAGCTGGAGAGATTCGTTGAAAATATCGGATGCCTGGACAGACTGGCTGACTACATAATAATTGATACAGGTGCCGGGGTATCTGAGAGCGTAATCAGTTTTGTCATGGCAGCAGATGAGGTCTTGCTTGTAACCACACCTGAGCCAACTTCAATAACTGATGCATATGCCCTTATTAAAATGGTATCCAACAGGGACAGAAGCAAACCGATTAAGCTGATTGTAAATAGAGCAGAGACCCATACCGAAGCTGAAAATATATTAAAAAAACTTTCACTTGTTGCAGAAAAGTTTCTGATGGTGAAACTGTCACCCTTGGGATTCGTGTTAAATGATGATTCAGTGCCAAAATCGGTAAAGTCTCAGCAGCCATTTACAATAGCGCACCCAAAGAGCAGTGCTTCAAAGCAGGTGAGAGAACTATGCAAACGATTGGTTCAGATAAGAGTAGATAGAGACCATGGCGGTATCAAATCGTTTGTGAGCAAATTGGTTGGCTTCATGAAAGGTTAAATGAAGAAAAACTCGGGGGAACTGTAATGAAAGAAATGGATTTGAAACCCGGAATGAACATCAAAATTTCACTTATTGACAATCAGGGAGATATTTTAAGCCCTTCGTATACCAGTAAGCTGCAGCATATTAACAATAATGATAGCACCATGGAAATTGATATCCCTGATGAAATAAGCGTCAAGAAGTGGTTTGAAAAAGGAGTAATGCTTCTCTTAACCGTAACGGTGGAGGGTGGTGGAATATATTGGTTTCATGCAAGGGTATTAGGCACAAATCAAAAAAATAATGTGCCGGTAATGCTTATTAAACAGGAAACTGAACTATCACGAACCCAAAGAAGGTCATATTACAGGCTCCAGTATTCATGTAAAGTAAAATACAGGCCATTTAAGCTACCTGCACTTGGTTCAAATGAAGAGCAGTTCAGGACAGCTGATACTATAGATCTAAGCGGAGGAGGGATATGTCTATTAACTTCAGAGAAGTTGGACAAGAATATTTTTTTAGAATGTGTTATAATATTGGAGAAAGATGTTGAAATAAAGGCTGTAGGCAAGGTGGTAGATACCAAGGAAGAGAAGACAGGAAGTGTGAATCGATGGAAGAATGGTATTCAGTTTGAAAGGATATCCGAGAATTCCAGAGAAAGAATAATATGTTTTGTATTTCGTGAGCAGCAAAGACTTCGGAAAAAAGGTCTTGTATAGATTTAGCATATCAAAGTTTCTATATAAGTTTACTAATCTCAAGCAGTTTAATTTGTTTACACAAAGCACATCTGGATAAGTAATAAACCTGATAATTAACAAAATACGGGGGTGGCTGGCAGTGGATATGAGTCAATACATTGAAATTTTCATCGAAGAGGCCAAGGAGCATGTTCAGAATTTGAATCAGAGTCTTCTCCAACTTGAAAAGAATCCCAATGATATGGTAATACTGAATGAAATTTTCAGGGCGGCGCATACGCTAAAGGGAATGGCAGGGACAATGGGATTCAACAAAATGATGACACTGACACATGATATGGAAGATGTCTTGCAGCTAATAAGAAATGGTGAAATCAAAATAAATACCAAACTGGTAGATATTTTATTCAAATGCCTTGATGCACTCGAAATCTATTTAAATTCTATTATAAGTTCTGGCAAGGAAGGGGATTTCTACTGCGAAGAAATAATAAATTCGCTTAGGAAAATGATACAAGAGAAGGTCATAGATACTGAAACTGAAATAAACTGCCCGAAGCCCCAGGACAAAGGTTCAGGCTTGGAGAATTTTGGACATACCGCCCAGTTTATTCCCGACGGCTATGAGCAGAAGGTAATCAACAAGGCAAAGGAAATGAACATAAATGCTTATAAAATAACCATCATGATTGATAAAGGCTGTTTATTGAAAGCAGCAAGGGCATTTATAATATTTCAGACATTGGAGAAATATTGCGAAATCATTAAGTCTGTTCCCCATGTAGAAGATATTGAAGATGAAAAGTTTGATTTTGAGTTTACTGTAATAGTAATTACTAAGGAATCCGAAGAGCTGATTTCCAAGGAATTGAATTCAATTGCAGAGGTTGAGAAAACATTTATTATTCCTATGAACCAAAAAGAGTTGGCTGAAGCTCAAAGAACTACTGGTAGTGATATAGACGGTGCAAATTATAGTATTAATGCTTTAAATGAAATAAGTGCCGGCCTCCTCCAAGAAGGAAACTCTGAAACCTGTATGCAGGGTGAATACGAAGTAGGATTGGCAGAGAAGGATTTCAAGGACAGCAAGCTTCTGAATACATCAAAGTCCACCAAGACCGGTAAGACAGTCAGGGTGGATATTGACAGGCTGGATGTTTTAATGAATCTGGTTAGTGAGCTTATTATTATTAAGACCAGGTTGGAAGGAATTGAAGGTGTCCAGCGCACACAGAATTACAACGAAGCAGTAGAATACCTTGAGAGAATTACCACAAGCCTTCATGATGCGGTTATGAAGGTACGGATGGTTCCAATTGAGATGGTATTCAACAGGTTTCCAAGAATGATTCGCGATTTATCACGTGAGACAGGAAAACAAATAAACCTGATAATGTCTGGCGAAGAAACTGAGCTTGACAGGACTGTCATCGATGAAATCGGAGACCCTTTGATTCATATGCTTAGGAATTCAGTGGACCATGGCATTGAGAGTCCTGATAAGAGAAAAGAAATAGGAAAAGAGCCGGTCGGGACAATATATTTAAGAGCATACCAGGATGGAAACAACGTGGTGATTGAGGTAGAAGATGATGGTGCAGGTATTAATGCAGACAAGGTTAAGAAAAAACTGATTGATTCAGGATTGATTACAAAAGAAAATATAAATACTTTGTCAAAAAAGGATATAATTAATTATCTTTTCAGGCCAAGCTTTAGTACTGCTGACAAGATTACCGATATCTCGGGCAGAGGGGTTGGGCTGGATGTTGTCA
Source organism: Clostridia bacterium (assembly GCA_041685035.1). Classification (GTDB taxonomy): domain Bacteria; phylum Bacillota; class Clostridia; order Acetivibrionales; family UBA4821; genus JAWLCD01. Next base: position 10,702 of record JAWLGL010000016.1, on the reverse strand, counting down.
GAACCAAGATAGAAGCCCTTGGCGGTGTAATTGAGGTAGAATCCGAAAACGGCAAAGGAAGTAAATTTATTATAAGGCTTCCGCTGACTCTGGCTATTATACAGGCACTTCTGGTACTGATTGGTCAAGAAAAGTTTGCTATACCTCTAAGTTCAATCAGGGAGATTATTAATATTGAATCAAAGGATATTAAGCTGGTTCAGAAGCAGGAAGTGATTATACTCAGGAAAAACGTAATTCCGATAATACGACTGGGAGAAGTGCTTGATGTACCCGACGCCAAGTCGAACTCCGATCAGATTACGGTAGTAGTTGTAAACAAGGGGGAAAAGCTGTCAGGATTTGTAGTTGATAATCTTATTGGACAGCAGGAGATTGTAATTAAATCACTTGGCAAGCTGCTTATGGGTATAAAAACAATTGCAGGAGCCACAATTCTCGGAGATGGACAGGTTGCATTAATAATTGATGTGAATTCTTTGGCATAGGGGGGAAGAAAAGTGGAAACTCAAGTACAAAGAGAAGGCAATCAGTTTGTTATATTTCGTATGGGTAATGAGGAGTACGGTATTGATATACAAAAGATTACAACTATTGAAAAAGTGTTTAACATTACCCGGGTTCCCCAGGCACCTGAGTCAATCAAAGGGGTTGTTAACCTGAGGGGGGAGATTGTTCCTGTAGTAGAACTGTCAAAAAAACTAAAAATGGAACATTCAGAAATAACCGAAGATACCAGGATAATAATATTTAAAATCGACGATATTTCTGTTGGGTTTGTAGTAGATGAGGTATTAGAGGTATTGACTATTCTACCTGAACATATTGAAAACATCAATCAGGTATCTTCAGATGTATCTCTTGATTACATCTACGGTATTGGGAAGGTGAAGGAAAGAATAGTAACACTTCTCAACCTTGACAAGTTGATTGTAATAAAATAAGTATTTTGAGGTGTATTTATGTCTATAGGTATTGATGATCTCAACACCAACCAACTTGATGTTCTCAGGGAGATAGGAAACATCGGGGCGGGTAATGCAATAACCGCACTGGCAAAGATGCTTAATAAGAAGGTTGATATGTCTGTGCCCAAGGTTAAGATTCTAAACTTCAAGGAGATTCCGGAGATTCTTGGAAGCAGTGATACTTTGATTGTCGGCATTTTGCTTGAGGTTACCGGTGATCTGAAGGGAAACATATTATTTGTACTGGATTCGAATTCAGCACATTCCTTGGTTAATATCCTAATGGGTAAACAGGATGCAGATAAGTCAGCTGAACTTGATGAAATTGAAATTTCGGCGCTGAAGGAAATGGGTAATATTCTTGCAGGCTCGTACCTATCCGCTCTCTCAATGTTGACAAACCTCAATATTTTACCGTCAGTACCCGACTTATGTATCGATATGGCTGGAGCAATACTAAGCGTACCGGCTATAGGTTTTGGAAAAGTAGGAGATAGTGTTTTATATATAGAAACCGAATTTACTGACGGGACTCAAAAAGTTGCAGGAGAATTTTTCCTGATACCTGATGTGAATTCGTATGAGACTTTACTAAGTGCGCTAGGAGTAATGGGCTAATGGAGAATGTAATCAAGGTGGGCATGGCTGATTTAAATGTAGCCGTCAGCCCATTTATTCTAACAACATTAGGACTGGGTTCCTGTGTAGGAGTTTGTCTGTATGACTCAATAGCGAAGGTTGCAGGTATGGCACATATTATGCTACCATATAGTATGCATGGAAAACCTGAAACCAATTTGGCCAAATATGCAGATACGGGGATAGAACTGCTTATCAATGAGATGGCAAAAAAGGGGGCGGTGAAGTCCCGTATGATCGCTAAGCTGGCCGGTGGTGCCCAGATGTTTAATTTTAGACAGGAAAATGATATAATCAAAATAGGCCAAAAGAATGTTCTGGCCTGCAAGGAAATACTGAACAATCTCAACATAAGAATCATAGCTGAAGATACCGGAGGCAATTTCGGTAGAACTATCGAGTTATTTGCTGAAGATGGAAGGCTGATGATAAGAACCATAGGATTCGGAGTAAAACAGATTTGAAGTCCGGGGAGATTCGTATGTGGAGTATTCACAAGCTACCGGTCTACCTGTCACTAATACTTGCCATAATTACTGTAACAGCTGGACTGGCAAATGGAGAAGACTTTGGCATAATAGCTTATAAAGTTTCAATAGTTATAATCTCAGCATATTTCTTTGGCCTTATTGTAAAGAAAATTCTTGTTGGACTGGCAAAGGAAATGCTTCAAGCTAGATATGCAGCAATGATTGAGAAAAAGAGGGCTATGAAAAAAACAGGGCAAAACAATATAGAAGATATTAAGATAGTGGAGAGTGCTGTAAACAAAACACACACCAATTAGTCGAACTACAAGTATAGGGGGATTTGAAATGACTTTGCCTCCGGAGAAACAGGCCGAGTTATGGAAACAGTATAACGAAACCAAAAGTCCGGGAATCAGGGAAAAACTGATTATTGAATATTCCCCTTTGGTTAAATATGTAGCAGGAAGGCTTAGCATTTACTTTGGTTCTCATATTGATTATGACGACCTGGTAAGCTTTGGAGTTTTCGGTCTGATTGATGCTATCGACAAATATGACCTGACAAAGGGTGTCAAGTTTGAGACCTATGCTTCACTTCGAATAAGAGGTTCCATAATAGACAGTATCAGAGAAATGGACTGGGCTCCTCGTTCTTTACGCCAAAAGAGCAAAGAATTGGAGAAAGCTTACTGTGAAGTTGAAAACGAGCTTGGCCATGCAGCATCAGACCGTGAGATAGCTGAGAGAATGGGTATACCTATTGATGAGTTATCAAAACTACTTAACGAGGTTAATCTTTCCTCTATGATGTCCCTGGACGAGTTCCTGGAACAGAACTATGAAATAGGGGTGGACAGTAATAACGTACTTAAAGACTCCATACCTGAAAACTATATCGAAGTCAATGAATTAAAGAGTATACTTGCTGAATCAATTAATAAACTTCCTGAAAAAGAAAAAATGGTAGTGTCTTTCTATTACTATGAGGAACTTACGCTGAAGGAAATCAGCACAATAATGGGCGTCTCGGAATCCAGAATATCCCAGCTGCATACTAAAGCAATTCTGAGACTAAGGGGAAAGCTTAGCAGACAGAAATCTACACTTATGGATTAAGTGTGGACAGTCCAATTCTAATACTGATGGTGATAATATGATGGATAAACCTACTGACAACATACAGAATAATATGTATAACGGTTCCTTTGAATTATCTTACAAGGAAGACGGAGTATACCTTACTGTTCATTCCCCTAGAGGCGGTGCGAGAGTAACAATAGGGGAAGTGCTAAACAAGCTTACCAAAAAGCAGGTAAGGAATTATAACAGGGCTGCAGTTGATTCGGCTGTGCAGAAGGCAGGTAGTATAGCTGAAAAAATTGCCGATGCTCAGGAAGAATATAAAATTGACGCGTCTATCTCCCTAAGTATATCACCTGATAGAATGAAGGCCAATATTATAATTTCACCTCCTGAAGGCGGCCGGATGCTTAGTGCTGGGGAGATTCTAGAATACTTGAAGACCAACGGTATTGTTTTTGGGATTAAGAATGAAGTGGTTTCAGAATTGAGTAAGAATCCTATGTACAACCAGCAAGTACTAATAGCTGAAGGCATTGCTCCCGAAAATGGAATCAACGGAACCCTGGAATTTCATTTTGACAGGAGCAAGGATGCAAAGCCTTCAATTATGGAGGATGGTAGGGTAAATTTCAGGGAACTTAATTTAATTGAAAATGTAACAAAGGGTAAGGTTCTCATTACAGCAATACCTCCTACGAAGGGTAAACCAGGAGTAAATATATTTGGTACTGATATTCCTGCACTGGATGGGAAACCTGCAGTTCTTCCACGTGGTAAAAACGTAGAGATATCACCGGATGGACATACTCTTACAGCAGCAATAGATGGCCTTGTTAATTATATTGACGGGAAGGTAAGTGTTTTTGCTCTTTATGAGGTTCAGGCTGATGTTGATAATTCAACCGGAAATATTAATTTTATTGGGAATGTATTGGTTCGTGGAAACATACTCTCGGGATTTTCGGTTGAAGCAGGTGGAAATATTGAAGTGTGGGGTGTAGTTGAAGGAGCAAGGATAAAGGCGGGAGGAAATATTGTCCTTAGAAGAGGGATGCAGGGGCTTGGAAAAGGGGTACTGATTTGCGATGGAGATATAGCAGCCAGATATATTGAACATAGCAATATTGAGGCAAAGGGAGATATCAAGGCTGAGGCCATAATGCATTCCAATGTTAAATGTGGAAACAGGCTGGAACTGACAGGTAAGAAGGGATTACTTGTAGGCGGCAGCACGAGGGTTGGGAAGGAAATTTCAGCAAAGGTTATTGGTTCTCCTATGTCTACAGTTACTGAAGTTGAGGTTGGCGTTGACCCCACACTAAGAGAACGGTATAAAGAGGTTAAAGAAGAGATAAAAATAGCTGAGGCAGATATCAAGAAGGCCGAGCAAGCGATAGGAATGCTTAGAAAACTTGAACAGGCGGGTGTATTGACAGCAGACAAGAAAGAAATACTTCTCAAGAGTGAAAGAACCAGAGAGTATTACAGAACCAAACTTGAGGAACTCAGAGAAGAAGTACAAAAGCTGGATGAGGTACTTGAACAGGAGTCATTTGGGAGAATCCTTATTCAGAGCATAGTCTATCCCGGCACAAAAGTAACCATAGGTACATGCATGATGAGTGTGAGAGAGAATCTACAATACTGCTCATTATACCGCGATGGCGCAGATATAAGAGTAGGAGCCTATAAATGATAATAGTAACTTGCCGGCTGAGGCCTGCCTGAATATCTAAAGGAATTGGCTGATATGAGCGGAGCCGGCAGTATAAAAGAGGTGATATCATGTCAATAAAGCCTATAGATTTCCAGATATCAGTTCCAAGAACACTGGAGGCCTCAAAGGAGAAGGGCGACCTGCAGCAGAAGGAACTGGGGCAGCAGCAGATTCAGGCAAATTCTACGCAGCAGCAGGCCGAAAGCAGTCTTAAACAGGTTCAGAGAAGAAACCAGGCTGAACAGGAAAGAATACGCGAAAAACAGGAGAAACAACAATCAGAAAGGGAAAAGCAACACTCTGAACAGAATAAAAAGAAAAGGGATGGCCATACGCCGGAGAAAACTGTCGAAGGGGGCAGGAGAAATATAATTGATGTCAAAATATAGTTGCATGGTTCTATATGATAACTTATAATATTCTTAAATAAACTTATTTGCTTGAATAAGTTTATTTTTTAAATTACCCTTGCACGCAAATTCATTTAAAAAGGCGGATGCACGTATGATTCTATCACTATTCCTTAATGTTTTGTCAGTTCTGATTCTAATTTCCTCCCTTATATATCTTATTGTTGTGAGAAAATGGAGTAAACGTGAACTCAGGAGGATTGAGAATAAAAAGACAGAAATTGAGGCTATAGTCGAATCTGCTGACCAGATGATTGACGAATTAAATAGATTTTCTGATTACATAATAGTACATATAGCAGAGAAGACACATGAAGTGGAAGAAATGTTACGGCAGCTCGATGACAATATTGAGGAAAAGAGGCAGCTTATGGGTGTGTTTTCCCAATCGGAAGGTGAAGAGAGTGCAAGAGAAACCGATGAATCAGACAATGCAGAGGAAGGAATTTGCACAACAGTCATTCCTATGTTAAATAAACCTGTGGGCAGGTGGTCAAATCGAGCATATATTTATTCAAAACCTGCAGCAAAGGAAGTTAGGCCTGTAGAAAAGATTATTAATTCAAATACTAAGTCCAGGCAGATTGTGCTGCTTGCCGAGAAAGGTTTTGATGAGACTGAAATTGCTAAAAGGCTGAATGTTGGACGTGGCGAAATACAGCTGATACTTGGAATGAAAAACGGTACTACCTGTTAGTCTGGATAAGTGAATTAAAATATATTCACAGAATATGGGACATAATCTTAACAACATGATGTTTTTAGTTTCTTCCCTTTAGAAGGGAGGTTTTTTTATACAATGACTACCACCGCTAAGAATCCTTCTTATAGGAATGCTATTTATTGAAAAGGTGCACGATATAATTTATAATGAATTGGACTAAATCCAACCAGGAAAGGATTAAGCATGTTCGAGAAAAGGATTCTAAATAATGGTCTTAGATTGGTTTTTGAGAAGATACCGCATGTTAAATCGGTTTCGATAGGAGTATGGATTGGTACGGGTTCAAGGGCTGAAACCAGGAGCAACAATGGGGTTTCACATTTCATTGAGCATATGCTTTTTAAAGGAACCAAAAACCGAACTGCAAAGGAAATTGCAGAAAGTATAGATGGTCTGGGCGGCCAGCTTAATGCTTTTACCGGAAAAGAGTGCACATGCTTTTATGTAAGAGTGCTTGACAGCCATATTGAATCGGCAGTAGAGGTTTTGGCCGATATGCTGTTCAATTCAAATCTTACGGACAGGGATATAGAATTGGAAAAGAAGGTAGTGCTTGAAGAAATACGGATGTATGAAGATTCCCCAGAGGACCTGGTCCACGACATACTATCTTTAATCACATGGAAAAATGATGCATTGGGCTACCCAATACTCGGAACCTATAAGAGCATAGAAGGCATGAACAGGGATGCCATTATGGAATATATGTCGGCAAACTATGTTTCAAAAAATGCAGTGGTATCAGTAGCAGGTAATTTTGATACGGCATATATTATTGAGCTTGTCGAGAAATACTTTGGCAGATGGGAGCCGGGTACCAACAGTACCGATTATAAAAAAGCAGGTTTTTACCCTAATATGAGGGTAAAGGAGAAAGACACTGAACAGGTTCATATATGTATGGGGATGAATGCTATAGAACATGGCGATGAGAGGCTTTACGCCTCAATAGTTGTGAATAACATCTTCGGAGGGGGCATGAGCTCCAGACTGTTTCAGAAGATTAGAGAGGACAAAGGATTGGTGTATTCTATATATTCCTATCCAACCTCTTACAAAAGGACCGGCATGTTTTCTATATATTCAGCTATGAACCCCGGAAATATGCAGGAAGTTTTAGGATTGATTATGCAGGAAATTGATAAACTGTGTACCGAAGGACTCTCCAATGAAGAAATAAAAAAAGCAAAAGAGCAATTAAAGGGGAATTTTATCCTGGGATTAGAGAGCACATCCAGCAGGATGAACAGTCTGGGGAAATCCGAACTGCTTCTTGGCAGGATTTACAGTCCAGAAGAAATCCTCCAAAAGATTGATAATATAGACAGGGATGCAGTAGATGAGGTTATAAAAACAATTTTTGCCCGCAAGGAAATGAGTATGGCGGTTGTTGGCAATACGGGCAAAAAGGAGATTAAGCTTCCTACACTTGATTAGCCACTATAATATACAATGGCCAGGTATAGGAAACCAGCCTTTAACAGTTTGAGCCGGAAGTAATTCGGCGCGGATAGGGGAGAGTAAAAATTATGTCACTTGAATTACTTAAAGCTGATATCAAGAAGGGTATTCTTCATAGGGCTTATCTTTTCTACGGACCGGAGCATTATCTGAGGAACCATTATTTAAAGAAGATGCAGTCTGTAGTGGTAAATCCCGAACTTCAAAGCTTTAACCTAGTTATTATTGAAGGAAAGGATGGCTCAAATAATATAATAGATAGCTGTGAAACGCTTCCCGTTATGGGTGGTGCTAAGCTGGTTATAGTGAAGGAATCAGGATTATTCGGAACTGCCGGCAAATCGGCTGCTAAAGACAGCACTGGCGGAAAATTACGGGATACTATCAGCCAGTACCTGTCGGAGTTATCGGAGCATGTTTATATTGTCTTTGTTGAAACTGATATAAACAAAAAAAGTAAACTCTTCAATAAGGTTAGAGATATTGGCGTATGTGTAGAATTTGGCTATCAGGAGACCAGCCAGCTGTCAAAGTGGGTTATGAAATTATTTGATTCAAATGAAGTGAAAATTGACAAGGCTGATGTCTATCATTTACTGTCAATATGTGGTCCGGACATGACTACCATATCAAATGAGGTTATGAAGCTTATAGCTCTTGCTGGAAGGAATGGTACTGTAGAAAGGACACATATAGACAATACTTGTACAAAGACACTTCATGGAAGAGTATTCGAAATGATAGATGCTATATCTCAAAAGGGTACATTGAGAGCCTATCAGCTTCTGAATGATATGTTGTCACTGCGGGAACCGATACAGAAAATCAGTGTGTTGGTTGCAAGACATTTCAAACTACTCTTTTTTGTTAAAGTGATGGAAGTCAAGGGATATTCGACCGAGAAAATGGCACGGTATATTGGAGTGCAGCCGTTTATTGCAAGCAAGTATGTAAAGCAGAGCAGGAAATACAGCCAGGTGCAGTTGAAAGAGGCAGTCAGGGAATGCATGGAGATGGACTGCAGGTTAAAGAGCGGGCGTATTGACCCGAGAATAGCTCTGGAAACTTTTATTGGAAAGTATGCACCAGACCAATGATAATTCGTGTGAAAAACCATTTGGAAAAGAAAATCAATAGAAGTAATTCTACTGATTTTTTTTATTGCAGTTGATTGGTTTTGTTTAGAATCAGAGCGGGAAGCTGCTTACAGGGAAAATATATTAACCGCTCATAAGGGCTGCGAAATCAAGATAAACTAGATGCTTGTTATACTAAATTTCAGACCGGAATTAATTCGCCATCCTGGCTCAGTAATTCCTAGAATTGACGTCCTGTCAATTCTTCCTGAAATTAATCATAACTTCGCATAGTTTATCTATGATTTCTCCGCAAACTTATTCGCCAGTTAATTCATTTCCCCTGCAGCTAGAAGCAAGGTAGTCTCTTCGAAGAACTAGATAATTTCCAGTCTCCCGTTTTCAGTCCACATTTAGCCATGTCCCGATACCTAAAGTGTTTGCTGCTCAACTGAAATTATATTATAAATTCAGCAGAATATGAAAATACTAATTATTATCAATAATCAGGGGAGGAATCAAACATGACGATAGGTATAAGAACCGACCTGGCACTTGAAAGCAGGGAACTGTATCAAAAGAGCAAACCTGAAGAAGTTCCAGGGGTTGAAGTTGAAACACAGGAGTTTCCTGATGTCAAGGTTACGAGAGTACGGATAAAGACTTTAGAAGGGTCCGAAGCCATGGGTAAGCCTATAGGAAACTATATCACACTTGAAATCCCTAATCTGAACGATAACCTTAAGGAGCTCAATGACAATACAGCAAAAATATTGGCGGCAGAAGTCCGGACTCTTATGAAGGTACCACAGGACGCAACTGTTCTAGTGGTAGGCTTGGGCAACTGGAATGTAACTCCCGATGCATTGGGGCCCAAGGTGGTTTCACGGATAGCAGTAACCAGACACCTTATAGAATATGCTCCTGAGTATATTGAAAAAGGAGTTAGAGCGGTATGTTCACTTGCTCCAGGAGTATTAGGTATAACAGGCATTGAGACCGGTGAGATAATCAAAGGAGTAGTGGAAAAGATAAAACCTAGTATTATAATCGCAATTGACGCATTAGCATCAAGGAAGATGGAAAGGATAAGTACCACTATACAGGTAGCAGACACAGGAATCAGCCCGGGCTCCGGAGTGGGAAATAAGCGGATGGGCCTGAGTTATATTACCCTTGGTGTGCCTGTTATTGCAATTGGCGTACCCACTGTTGTAGATGCGGTTACTGTAGCCAATGATACCCTGGATTTGACAATTGAGACCATGTTAAGGCAGGCTGACGAAGGAACTGAATTTTATACCATGCTTCAGAAGATGAACGGGCAGGACAAGTATGCACTTGTCAAAGAAGTATTATCACCGTATGTAGGTGACCTTGTCGTAACCCCAAAAGAGATTGACTCAATAATCTCCAATGTTTCGGATGTTGTATCTAGTGGTATAAATATTGCAGTCCACGGCACCTTGGATAATGCAGAGAAATATCTGCATTAATATGCCCAGACAATCGAGGCTATAGCGGGCTGCAGAGAGAAATGAGTGCATAAAGATTTTTGAGCACTTTATTATTGCTATTTACGAAATGGTTGGTTATAATATTACTAGATGTAGTATTTCTAAAGCATGTCCAATTCTGACAGGTCAAATTCTTTGCTGTGTGCAATATTAAGGCATAAACAACTTAATAATAGTATTTCTGGTATGTACAATTGATGTTCAACTTCATACTCTGCATTTCAGATACTTCACCCATATATTGACATATAACTCTTTTTATCCATTCAAACTTAAATTAAGCTGTTATATAAGCAGAGGCATTGTAGTATTTTGGTTTATTATTAACTAACGCATCTTAAAAAAACAAGGGGGAAAGAAAACATGAAAAGAATTCAGACTAAACTGCTTGTAATCATCTTGCTGCTGTTCTCGGTAACTCTCGGAGTAGTTTTTTTACTTAATCATTCCTTTAATGTTAAGGCACTAAAAGAAAACAGCAATATGCAGGCAACCGAGCTGACAGTACAGACTGCAAAGATGTTTGATATCTGGATTGAAGCCAGAAAAAATGAGATTAACTCACTGGCGCAGAATCCTGTGGCAAAGCGTGTGGGTCTTGATATGTCAGAAGAAGATATAGATATGCAGATTGAAT
>JAWLGL010000227.1:0-3203 GCA_041685035.1 Clostridia bacterium | reverse complement strand
AAAGACCAGGATATCTTAGCCCTGCCTGAGCAGGAAGCAAAGTCTCCCAAGAAGAAAACTAAACCTCCGGAAAGCGGAGTAGTGGTTAAGGAAATAGATAACTGCCTGGTCAGGCTTTCGAAGTGCTGCAACCCTCTCCCAGGAGATGAGATTATAGGTTATATTACGAGGGGAAGAGGAGTATCGGTTCACAGAAGTGACTGCAGTAATATAAAAGATTTTGCAGATGAACATAATAGAATGATTGAGGTGGAGTGGTACAAGTGCCCCAATATTTCTTATAATGCCAACCTGCAGATTCTTGCCAGTGACAGGGCGGGCTTGTTGGTTGATGTAAGTAATACAATTAACGATGCCAAGGCAGTACTCAAGGCAATAAATGCAAGGACCACAAAGAACAAGACTGCGGTAATGAACCTCACAATTGAAATACTAGATACCGAACAGCTGGATAAGATAATAAAGAAGATAAGGAAGCTGGAGGGGGTATACGAGGTAGTCCGAAGCAAAGTCTAGAATAGGAATCGCGATAAGCGGCGCATTACTGCGTTGCTTTGGATGGCTGCGGTACTCATTTATATCTAGATAAACTCCGTTTCCTCGCCATCCAAGCGCCTTGTACTGCTTGCTTCTAGCGATTCCTATGAGTCTAAGGGTGATAAGTATCGCATTACTGCAGAAAGGGTGAGATTTTGAGAGCTGTAATACAAAGGGTTTCGAGAGCACAGGTTACTGTTGAGAGTGAATTGACCGGCCGGATTGGGAAAGGTCTCTTGATTCTTCTTGGTATTGGGAAAGAGGATACCCTTGAAGATGCTAAATTCTTAGCAGAAAAAATCATAAACCTAAGGATATTTCCTGACAAATATGATAAAATTAACTTATCGGTAAAAGATATTGAAGGTGAGCTTTTGATTGTGTCCCAGTTCACACTTTATGCCGACTGCAGAAAAGGGAGGAGACCAAGCTTTGAACAGGCGGCTAAACCTGATACGGCACAGAAGCTTTACACCATATTTATTGAACAATGCAAACACCATGATATAAAGGTTGAAGAAGGGCGCTTCCAGGCATCCATGGATGTAGAGCTTTGTAATGAAGGGCCGGTTACCATAATAATTGACACCAAAAACCTATAGTTTGGAGGAATTTTATATGCTTATCAAGCTTGAAGTCGGAATGCTTGAAACCAATTGCTATATTTTCAGCGATGATAATACCATGGAAGGTATGATAATAGATCCTGGTGGGGATTCGGGAAAAATCCTGGAGGTCATAAATGATAACAACATTAAAGTGAAATATATAGTTCTTACTCACGGACACTGGGACCATATAGGCGATGTAGACCGTATCAAGTCTCAGACAGGTGCTGAGGTCTTAATCCACAGCCTTGATGCAGAATGCCTTAAAGATGCCAATAAGAGTCTGTCAATCATGTATGGCATTGTCGGGCCGCAAATGCCCGCAGACAGGTTTCTGCAGGATGGCGATGAAATCCAGGTGGGCGATACAAAATTCAAGGTCATTCACACACCTGGGCATACTCCGGGAGGTATATGTTTGCTGGGAGAAAACATACTTTTTGCCGGGGATACGCTTTTTCAGGGGACCATAGGGAGAACAGACCTGCCAGGAGGAGACTATCACAAACTTGTAGAAGGAATCAGGTCGAAGCTTTTAACCCTCGATAATAATGTTGCTGTATTTCCCGGGCACGGAAACCAGACTACCATAGGTAAGGAAAGGGTTGGATTTGAGAAGTGGTAAGTAGTATTGGCTGTTCTATGACTGAAGGTCTGCGGTTCAAATATAGTGTTAAATAGTTGATTAAGCTTTTTTATTATTACATAATAATCGAAAATATTCCGGCTCACGGCCGGGATGTTTTTTTAGGATTAAAAGCTATAACTTCATTATTAATTGGGAAAGACTAATTAAAAATAATGAGGTGCGGACTTTGGAAGGCAGGCACAAGCTCTATGACCTTACACTTGGGTTATTTGTAGCTGTTCTTTTAATTAGTAATATTGCATCGACAAAGATAGTCTCAATCGGACCGTTTACGTTTGACGGAGGAACTCTACTGTTTCCCATAGTCTATATATTCGGGGATGTAGTAACCGAAGTTTACGGCTTTAAAGGTTCAAGGCGCATTATATGGACTGGCTTCTTCGCCCTTTTTCTGATGTCTATTGTAATCTGGATTGTTGGGCTTATACCGCCTGCTCCCGGTTGGAACCTGCAGGGGGCTTACGAAAGCATATTGATGTTTGCCCCGAGAATTGCAATTGCCTCAATGATAGCATACTGTCTTGGCGAGTTTACCAATAGCTACATATTGTCCAGGATGAAAAACCTGACGAAAGGCAGGCATCTATGGGCAAGGACAATAGGTTCGACCGTGCTTGGCGAGTTTGTGGATACAGTGGTTTTCTGTATGCTTGCATTCTGGGGAGTGGTGCCGGGTCAACTGCTGTTGACAATAATCATTTCCAATTATGTGTTCAAGGTTCTCTTTGAGGTTCTGGCTACGCCTCTTACCTACAAAGTGGTTAGTTACTACAAAGAAACCGAAGGTGTAGATGTGTATGATGATGAGTATAAGATTTTCAGGATGAAGAATTAAAAAAAAACGCCTTATTTAAGGCGTTCATGAATATGAGGGCTGTATCTAAAGAGGAAACTCCTTCTACTGCTGATATTTCTGGAGATATCGAGAAGTTCAGTGCATCGTGCATCCATGTTTAGAGAGTTGACGCAGTTAAACTTCCTGACCAGGAAAGCAGTGGTTTTCAGAACCGCATCGTAATATTGAATCTGGTTTTTGTGAGACCAGTCTCTCACAAGGTTTTTCCTACACAGGATGAGTTTTTCCAAGAGTGTTGATTCGGTCGGCACTTTCCCAGGTTCGGATTCGAGTTCCAGCGAATCCAGGATAAACTCAAGAAGTTTACAGACATCCATAATGTAATACAATTCTCCGCGTTCATAGGACAGAGGAAACATGATTTCCGAACAATAGCGGAACATTATTAAACACTCCTTTGTTTTAGTATACAGGGTCCCGGGCGTTAAACGTCTATAAGTGGGTTAGACTTCTAAAAGGAAAGCTAGAAAGTCTGGCTTTCATGGTTTTAAGAGGCACTGCCGGAGAAATTATTCCCATGCATGTTGTTCAGGTATAAGATAGCGCTTATTAT
>JAWLGL010000226.1:0-3205 GCA_041685035.1 Clostridia bacterium | reverse complement strand
CCTGGATATTGTTCCGCTGACAAAAAATATTAGTACCATACTCAGGGCTATTATCCCTATGGAAACTGAAGCAACCGTCCACTTCAGACTCCCCATTTCCTTGTATACACCCTCAAGTGATGATGAAATTAGAACTGCTCCAATGGGTTTGTATTCCGAACCTGTATTCTCGGAGATTGGAATGGCCAGCTGCAAAACCGGTTTCCCTTCAAGTGTGTAAATGTTTGAGAGTGGTTTAAGATTCATGGCGCTCTCGATTTCCGTGCCATCCAGTTTTCTACCCTTAAATTCATTATAGCTGTCGGCAAATACCTCCCTGGCCTCATTCAGAACCAATATCCTGGAATTTAGATTCTGTGAATATTCTTTTATCTGGAGCATAAGGTTTATCTCATCATGGTTATTTCCCTTATAAATATCACTGACAATATTGGCAAAGGTAAAGAGCTTCACTTCCTCAGCCTCTATCTTAGTGTCTTCATAGGACTTAATTACAATAACATCTACTGCAACAATGGCTGAAATAATAAGAATGCTGAATACAGCTGTCAGCCTGAATCTAAGAGTATTAAACATTGAATCCCTCTTTCGTGAAGAAGTATCCTACTCCCCACTTGGTTTTTATTAACTGTGGGTTCTTTGGGTCACTCTCAATCTTCTCCCTTATATTCTTTATATGAACATCAATAGTCCTGACATCAACTGCCTCTTCCCTCCACACCCTTTCAAAAATTTCTTCTCTGGGAAATACCCTTCCCCGGTTTCTCATAAGAAGTGCCATTATATCGAATTCCTTTGAAGTAAGCTCAACTGCGCTTCCGTTTACCGTCAATCTGCGTTCATCCATATTCAGAACCAGGCTGCCACAGCTTAAAACACTTCCCTCTCTTGGAGCATTTATTCTTCTCAGTATTACCTTTATCCGGTGGATCAGTTCAGTTGTATTGAAGGGCTTGGTCATATAATCATCAGTCCCCATCTCAAAGCCCAGGATTTTATCAAAATCAGCATTTCTGGCAGTCAGCATTATTATGGGTACCGAAGACTTTTCTCTGATTTTTCTGCACAAGGTCATTCCATCTATCTCCGGCAGCATTATGTCAAGAATAATGAGGTCAATCTGATACGAGTCCAGGCACCTCAGCGCCTCAAGTCCATCATAGGCAGCATAGACAAAAAAACCTTCACTCTCCAGGCTTCTCTTCAGCCCTTTCACCAGGAGTCTTTCATCATCAACAATTAATATATTCATACCAACGCCTCTTTCTGACCCGGCTTGTATTCATAACTCATTACTAATTATATCAAACTGTATTGGGCCAAGTATACCTAACAGGTCATCATGTATTTAAATTGTAATAAAAAGACACCCAATGAGCCGAACTGCATTCTTGCTCTTTGAGTGTCTTGAGAATCTTACTATCAGTTGCGAACATCTCCAGCCCTATTAATCAGTTTCGAAGCTCATGGACTCCCACAGCTTATCCAACTTCTCTCTGTTGGCCTCAGTATTTACCACGTCGGCAGCAGTAAAATGAATTCCAAATACTCGATTCCCCACACTGAATATATATGCAGTATAGTGATACTTCAAGTGGTCAAGTACATATCCGCAAGCATACCTGGTCATAGGCAGGCCTTTTTCAACAACCGATTCCATGCCTTCCAGCGTGAACTCCTCCAGCTGAGCAAGAGTGTCAATCCTTTCCTGCATACGTCGTCGGACCAAAGCCTCCGAAATATCTCTGGCTGCGCTGACATATACCTCAATCAGCCCCGACCTGTCGGTTACTGTAACGGGGTTTCCGTTTTCACTTTCCTTAATGTCCCAGCTAACCGGATAGCTCATGTTCCAGCTGTATGAAGGGTTTTCATAGGTATCTGTTCTTCCTTTTAGCATCAACTCTGTATCTTCAATACGCCCTGCCTTCTTCCCCTGTATAGGAGTGAATGACCCGAGAATCCTATTGTATAACTCAGCGTTTTCAGTATTAAATAATTCGGCCTTACCATATAGGTATATATTGTATTTAAATTTTCCACTAACAATATAAAGGTCATAGAAAACGTAGTCACTATCGCCCATATTCACACGGTACTCCAGCCTGCGGGCGGGAATCCCGTCCACCTCAAATCCCTCCATAGTCAAGTTCTTTATGTATTCCCTGTTTATATCTTCATACAACTCCTGAAGCTTGGCATCGGCATAAGTATCAAGTGTCTCCGATGGACCGACCGAGTAGAACTCCACACCGCACCTTACACCCTCGTCCTCTCCCCTTTCATCAATTATCTCAATGCTGCTGTTTTTCTTTCTGATATCCAGGTTCAATGTTGGAGGAAGGTCAATGCTCCACCCATATTTCTCATCGTAATAGGTGTAAAGGCCCTCTCGAATTTCGTTTATGTCTCTGGTGTCTTCAATATTTCCGCTGTAGTCTACATTAAAAGAGTCGATTACCTTCCTGTACTCATGGTTTTCTCCAGGGTTTATAAGCTGTTCCTTCCTTGGAGTATAGAAGTGAATCTGGTATATTCTTCCCTCCTTCAGTGCTGCCCTATATTCATAAACCTCATTTTCCTTTTCAAGAACAATTGCACCCCATTTACGTCCGCCTTGCTCAGTTATTTCTTTTGATACTACTTTTTCATCCTCTACATAGCCGAGCAGCTCCTCCAACAGGTCAGCTTCATTCCGTACAGCACCAGCCCTTATGTTATAGATATAGTAGTAGTATCCTTTATCTAGATTTCTCACCAGAATACTTTTCCCGGAACTGTCTTTCTTAACAACAGTGCAGCCTTCGGGGAAAAGTACCGACCATCCATAGAAACTGTCACCAATCTTTCCCTTACTTATATATTTGAAACGACTGTCATAATTCATAAAGGGTATGGTTACCGTTATCTCCTGAGTTTTACTGTTGTAATCCACACGTGCAGAAAAGGTTTCGCTGATTAATCTGAGCGGTACCATGGTTGTACCTTCCATAAGCCTGGGCCTTGCCGGCAGACTCTCCTCCAGCCCATCAATAACCATACTTCCCTTCCCTATGGTAAGCTTCACATTATTATTACCATGAACTATTCTAATTGATTTTTGTTCTTCATCCCACTCAACCTTTGCTCCAAAAGCTTCCGAAATAACCCTTATAGGAACCATTGTGGTGCCCCCGTCTATATACGGCTTTCTTACATCCACCCT
>JAWLGL010000225.1:0-3220 GCA_041685035.1 Clostridia bacterium | reverse complement strand
AACAACAGCAGCGATACCAATTGCAATGCCCAGCATTGTCAGAAAGGATCTAAGTTTATTTGATTTTAAGCTTTCCACCGACTGCCTTATTATTTCGTAGAAATTCATCGTAATCCCTTCCAGATTAATTATCTTTAACTATAACCTTCATGCCGTCCTTAAGCCTTGAAGGAGGGTCCTTTACCAGCCTTTCGTTTCCTGTAAGTCCGCTCGTCACTTCCAAATCAAGCCCGGAGCTTATGCCTGTTTCTATATCCTTCTTTTTCGCAAAACCGTTCTCTACAGCAAAAACCCACTTGTTTCCATCCTTATCCTCCTGGAATGTATCAAATGGAATAACCACTGCATCCTTTTTTGTCTCGGTAATAATTGTAGCATTAACTGACAGGCCTGGCTTTAAAATCTTCTCGAAATTATCAACCATAACGGTTACATCAACAAAAGCCTGTTCACCGGAACTTACGCCCTCTTTCTTCTTCGCTACTGCTCCAACGGTTTCTACAGAACCGTTAATAGTCTTGTCCTGGAAAGCATCACCTGTAATCTCTGCAGTCTGTCCTGACTTTACCTTTAGAATATCAAATTCCTTAACCTCCAGTCTCACTCTCAAACAGTCAAGGCTGAGTATCCTGAACGCATTACCTGCAGGACTTGTTATACTTCCCTCTTCAACATTTATTTCAGAAACAACCCCATCAATATTGGCTGTGCTGGTTTTCTCCAGCTTGTCAATCCTGTCTTCAAGCTCATTAATCTTAAGCTCGGCCAGTTTAATCTGCTCAACCTGGGCTTCAATATCCTTTGCATTATTAATCTTGAGGTCTGAGTTATTCTTTTCGGTATCACGAAGCACAGCCTGTGCCGTATTAGACTGGATAACGGCATTCTCATACTGCACTCTTGCGTTATCAAGCTCAACCTGTGATACCGCCCCTGCCTCAAAAAGCTGTTGAAGCCCCTGGTAGTTCCTTTCAGCCTGTTCTTTAGCTATCCTGGCCTGCTCAACATCTGATTTTGCTCTGGTTGTATTTTGAAGATTCAGCGAGTTCTTAAGCTTGTCGAGGTTGATTCTCTGAATCCTCAGGTTGACCTTCAACTGGTTAAGCTGTGAATACAAATCACTCAAATCGAGTTCTACAAGCTTCTGTCCCTTTCGTACCAACTGATCCTTTTTGATAAGAACTTTAACAACTCTGACGGCAGAATCAAAGTATACCTCCTGCTTGTTAACCTCTTCAAGAGTTCCATTTACGCTTATGGTCGAATCCAAATCACGTACTTCTGTATCAACAACCCTGACCTCTACAGCCTTACCACTGGAGAAAGTCCCGATATTTTTTGACCTTACGGCATTTATAGTAATAAGAGCACCTATTGCTGCCAGAATAATCACGCCGATTACTAGTTTCTTTTTCAAGATAATTTCCCCCTGTTACATTGTGATTCCAAATTGATTATACATGCTTGCTGCTTGAAAGGTAGTTAAAGCCGAAGTAATGGCTACAAATAGTATACATACTGAAATCACCGATAGGTAAGCCTTCTTCCTCGAGACATTATGAACTATGGAAAGCCCCAGCGCTGCTACAATAAATGCCCATAACCCAAACAGGTCGAGTCCATATAAAAAGTTATACAGAAAACTTGTTTTATCATCAAGCATTAGGAGTGCCAGAGAATTTGTAACATCAGCCTTCCCGCTGACAACAACATTAATTACTCTGACTGCTTCTCCCAGCAAGCTTATAAAATATGAATAAGTAAGCACGGCAAATGTCTGCTTGAATGTACCGCTTCCCTTTAGCAATTTAAATACTGCGAAGAAAACTCCTGCCTGGATTAGTATTATAAGAGGAGTAACAACCGGCCAGACAAATGCTGCTACCCTTGTAAACCCTACAGTTTGCTCAATGGATGCAACCGCCTGCTCTTTGGTTATTCTCTGGGTCTTCATAAATTCTTCATTATTGTACATCTCTTCATAAGATTGCCTTGTATGTTCTGCAACCAAATCAACTGTTGGAACTGCCAGAAGTACAAAACCCAGAATGATTATAATCATGGGAATAAGTATTTTCGGATTTTGCTTTACACTGCTGAATACTCTGCCCGGCTCAAAAAATATGTTTAATGCTCTTTTAAAAACTCCCATTTCCTCAACCTGTTCAACTTCATAAGCACTGCTTGTCTGCACGCAAATTCCCCCTTTATTCTATATGGTTCTTAGTTTCCAGTGGACTTTCTACAAGCTCATCCTTAATTATCTGACCATCCTTAAATGAGACTATCCTTTTTGTATGCCGGGCAATGTCCAGTTCATGTGTAACTAAGAGTATTGTCGCTCCCTCTTTGTTAAGAGACTGAAAAATACCTATTATTTCTTCCCCCGAACGACTATCGAGGTTCCCCGTAGGTTCATCGGCAAGTATAATTGCCGGCTCAT
This sequence comes from Clostridia bacterium, assembly GCA_041685035.1. Lineage (GTDB taxonomy): Bacteria > Bacillota > Clostridia > Acetivibrionales > UBA4821 > JAWLCD01. The sequence continues at coordinate 777 of JAWLGL010000225.1, read as the reverse complement.
TCACAAGCGCACGCGCAATTGCCACCCGCTGCTTCTGTCCGCCGGACAATTCATTGGGTTTGTGGTCAACCCTATCTGCAAGGCCAACCTTCTCTAAAGCTCTTAAAGCTTTTTGCTTTCGTTCTTTTGCTCCGGCACCTGCATAAATCATCGGGAGCTCGACATTGTCCAAGGCTGTCATTCTCGGCAAAAGGTTAAACGATTGAAACACAAATCCAATTTTGCGGTTTCTTATCTTTGCCAACTCAACATCCCCGACCTTCGATATATCCTTGCCATCAAGCTGGTAAAAACCGTTTGTTGCACGGTCCAGGCATCCGATAATATTCATAAATGTCGATTTACCTGACCCTGAAGGTCCCATAATTGAAACAAACTCCTTCTGCTGTACAGTCAGGTTTATGGATTTCAATGCTTCAACCTCTATTTTACCATTCTTATAAATTTTAGAAAGCTTCTCTATGCTTATCATAATTATTCACCTTAAAAAAAATAAATTCATATGCATTATATCATATATACTCTTCTTAAACATCTTATTAAGCTTAAGAAATTTCTACACATAATTCGGTAAAATAATGTGTTTATAAGAATATCCTGTGCCACCAATGGATTTTTTGCCGGAGGAAGATTTATAGACTTGTCGTTTACATTCTTCTATTGGTTGTTACATGCTCTGAAAATAGTATGCTCGGTTATAATACCTGTCAGCCAGATACTTATAGTCGGGCCGGTTTGCCGTGTTGGTCAGATATGCTGATACACTTGAACCTGTTC
>JAWLGL010000224.1:0-3252 GCA_041685035.1 Clostridia bacterium | reverse complement strand
AGTTTTTCTAAAAATGGAATCAAATTTGGAAGCAGTAAAACCGTCCCCGCGCTTCCCAAATAAATTACTAATAAAATAGTTGACAAATTAAATGTAATTACGTATAATTAAATTATAATAATAAATGTAACAAAAGGAGGCTGTTAACATGTTATTTATTGAAAAAGCTTTAAATTACTTAACCATGGTCGCAAACAATAACCTAAGTGTAAACCTGATGCTGCATGCTGCTTTTATTCTTGTAGGAGTGGTATTCTTTACGGTTAAGAATCCACTGAGAAGTCATATCGTGAATGCCTTTCTTGCAGTAGTATCCGGGTCAGTATTTCTGCACGCTGTAGTGTTTAAGAACCCCTTCATTGGATTGCTTTTCTTAATTGTTACGTCGATACTTGTTTTTGAACTGTTCAGGCGTAAAAACACCTTTGAGTTCACAGGGGCAAGAATGATTGACATTACTGCAGTATTACTGCTGGTATTCGGATTTGCGTATCCTCATTTTATGAACATCAGTCTGGCTGAATATCTTTTGTATGCACCTGTTGGAATTGTTCCGTGTCCCACATTGATTACTATACTAGGATTCTATTTGTTGAATACCAGCCCAGGTAAAGCCAGCTACTGGACAATTACTGTAATTTCTACTATATTTGCATTAATAGGAATCGTAATGTTTAAGGTGTATATTGATATTGTCCTAGTTCTGGCTGTAGGCTTATCATATTACAAACTGCTGGCAAGAAAGGTGGACTAATGGATATTATAATCAAGCAGCGGGATAGTATAGCAAGTATAATGCTGTTTCTCTTTAATTCATTCTTACTGCCAAGAGGCATACACACACTAGGGCTGGAGAAAATATTCAAGCTGCTGGAACCATTTGAAAAGAGTCAAACAGCAGAAAGGGTTGGCTTATCAAGAGCAGTGAAGTCTAATATATTAAGGAATTATAGAAAAGGTAAGGACGTTTATTATGAAATTACCGAACAAGGACTGAAAGCTGTTGCAGAATGGAGGCGCCTGATTGAAGTAACTGCTTTAAAGTATAAGTCAAGCCAGGATGAATGGGACAATAACTGGGAGGTTGTCAATATGACCCTCCCTCCTGACCTTTCAGAAAAAAGGGAAGAAATAAATAAATGGCTTAGGGAATATGGTTTTGGTTTGCTGAATAAAGGCGTATGGATTTCACCGCATAGGTTTAGTCGAATTATTTTAAAGTATGCAGAAGAATTACAGGTTCAAGGATATATTGCAGTTCTTGAAGGCAAGCTAATGCGCAGACCGGAGAAGTTCTTGGATAATATCTGGAATCTGGAGCAGCTAGATAAAGAATATAAAGAGTTTAATAACAAGTATAATGATATTGATAAAAAAGAACACATTACAAATAAACAAGCCTTAGTTTTTCTTCTAAACCTTGGGGGGGATTATATTTCGATTGCCGGCAGAGACCCCATGCTTCCAGCTAGTCTATTGAATAGGGATTGGGAAGGTTTTAAGGCATTTCTATTGTTTAACCGGTTGCGCAGCAAACTGTTAAGCCTATCAGTTGAGTATGCTAATGAGATTATCGAAGCCTAATAGGCTTCGATAATCTCATTAAGCTTTTTATTCAGTAAAGCAATATGGAAATTTTGTGATCTTTCATATTATCTTTCAGCCATTCTATAGACTCATCCCTGTTGCCCTTTTGCATTCACCAATTTTTATTTACCAGAGAGCTATTCCCTGATAATTTATAAAAAATGTCGGATTAATAAATAATTAGGAATAAGTTTACATTATTGTAACAGATTATATCGAGCAAATATGATAGAATTAATTAATTTATCAGAAAATAAAAATAATTATGGTGGATGCTTATTCGCAGAAACATATCAAGCAGGCAGATGCATGCAGAATTAGTTGGGCACAGGCTTTGTGCGCAGGATGTTTTTCTGTAGGAACCGGCCTATTTGCTGGTATTTACATGGAGGGTTGAACAAGAAGGGGGATGTTTAATGAAAAAGACCAGGAGACGAGTAAGTAGAAGAAAAAGAAAGCGAGTAATAAAAAGAGTAATAATGCCAATTATTTTTGCCGGTATAATGTTTGCTGCAGGTAATTTTGGATTTGCACATTTTGGCTATAATGGTCAGATAATTGGGATGACAGGAAACACTGGTTCCAAAACCAACCTGGTGGAACAAATTCGCAAGGAGGATAAGAAATCAAGCGGTAGGAAAGTTTGTGTTCACAGCATTATTGAGTTTGAGGAGAAAGAATTACAACTGATGGAGAAAAAACGGAGTTTATATGAAGCTCTGAAAGATACCCAAAAAGTAAAAGACGTTGAAAATAATGGGTCGGGTTTTACCGACATTAATATAAAAGAAAAGTTACAGCAAAGACAGCATAAGCAAGGGAAAATCTTACTGGCGAGCAGAAAAGGCGACGGCAGCAGAAAATATAAGGAAACTGAATCACAAGAGGATGTTACTGTTCCGGATAAGGCTGGCAAGGCTGAAGGAGAATTATCTAAGAGTGTTGATGCAGACAAGGCAATCATTGAGGAGAACATACAAATAGCGTCTGGGAAGTACAGTGTGGATGTTAACCTTGTAAGAGCAGTAGCAAAGAAAGAATCACAATTTAATCGATGGGCGAAGTCACCCAAAGGCGCTATGGGAATTATGCAGCTTATGCCCGATACAGCACGCGCAATGGGAGTAAGCGACCCATGGGATATTGCGCAGAACATTGATGGAGGCACCAAATACCTCTCACAACAGTTGAGTCAGTTCGGGAGTATTGAGCTGGCACTGGCGGCCTACAACGCAGGGCCCGGTAACGTTAAGGAATACGGAGGTATTCCACCGTTTCCGGAGACAAAGACCTATGTAAGAAAAGTAATAAGCTATTACAATGAATACAAAAGCAAATAAACTTTGAGACAACCTAAACCTCCGGATTTATTACCGGGGGTTTAAATGTCTTAGGGAAGTACAATGCATTTTAGGATATAATAATTGTTAGCATAAAGTATACGCCGAGGTTACCTGCTTAGAAAGGAGATGTTTGATGGACCAGAAGCATTTTAACGGCAAGAGGTTCTTCAATCCGACAAACCCCAAGGGAAACAACGATTTAACAAAAACAATGAGGTTTCTGATGAATTATGCTCTTCGAAGGTCATGGACCAAGCAGCAGTTGAATCATGTAGTTCCTGAGCTGCCCCGGCATATAAAACCTGATCAAGCTGCTGTTACC
>JAWLGL010000015.1:0-18186 GCA_041685035.1 Clostridia bacterium | reverse complement strand
CAGGCAGTACTTGAGGAGACATATGAAGATGACAGTAGGGTATTCAGCGCATTTGCGGCAAGTTCGGTGAAGCCACAGTCTGCAATGGTTATTGTCGACTATAGAACAGGTCATGTCAGAGGAATTATCGGGGGTAGAGGGGAGAAAAAAGGAGTACTGACATTTAACAGGGCTATTCATGCAAGGAGACAGCCGGGGTCAAGTATTAAACCCATTGCTGTGTATGCTCCGGCATTGGATGGAGGACTGGTTACTCCTGCCACCATTATTGATGATGTTCCCATTACCATCAAGCTTGCCAGCGGAGCATGGTCTCCAAGGAACTGGTATAAGGATGGATTCTGGGGACTTTCGACCATAAGACGAGGTATTGAGAATTCAATGAATGTTGTTGCTGTTAAGGTCTGGATGAAGGTTGGAGCCGATAGGTCCTATGACTTCATGAAAAATCTTGGTATAACTACATTAACCGAGGCAGACAAGAATTCTCCTGCGGCACTCGCACTCGGAGGACTAACAAAGGGAATATCTCCTATGGAGATGACAGCTGCATATGGAGCCATAGCCAACGGTGGATACTATGTTAAACCGGTTACCTATACGCGGGTTGAAGACAGAAACGGGAAAGTACTGCTTGAGAATAGGCCCGAGGCTAGAAAGGTAATGGATGAGAGAGCTGCATACCTTTTGACAAATATGTTGGAGGATGTTGTTTCCTCAGGTACCGGTAAATCGGCAAAACTGCCCAATATGCCTGCTGCAGGAAAGACTGGTACTACTTCCAATAACTATGACAGATGGTTTGCAGGGTATACACCGTACTATGTCGGGGCAGCATGGTTTGGGTATGATACAAATCGAAAGATACCGGGTGATACGAATTATGCGGCGAGATTATGGCAAAGTGCAATGGAGAAGATACACAAGGGACTGCAGACAAAGGATTTTGTCCAACCAGAAGGGATTGTTAAAAGGGTAATATGTATAGATTCCGGTAAACTCCCTGATGACCTGTGCAGGTATGATCCAAGAGGCAGTAGAACAAGAGAGGAAATCTTTATCAGGGGTACCGAACCTACACAGACCTGCAGTACGCATGTTAAAGTAAGTATATGCAAGTCCAGCGGATTTCTTGCGACAGACAGCTGTCCATCATGGCTGGTACAGTCAAAAGTTATGATAGTCAGACCTAAACCATACGCTCCTGCGGATTATGATGCTCCTATGCCAAGGGATAGAAAATATGAAGCTCCGTTCGGAGAATATTGTAACAGACATTGATGTAATGTTCAGGCCGCTTCGTAAGCGGCCTGAACATTCAAAAGCAACTTTGTCCTGTCACGGTTTTTGTGAATCGATAATTTCCTTTAGTGCAAGGGTAGTGATTGGAGCTCCTTTTTGCGGATCATCCAGACCGTCCATCTTTCCTGGGTCTCCCAGACCTACTATAATTGGAACATCTATTTCATTCAGTACGCTTATCGTATCACCGAATATACGGCTGTCACCCGTCGAAAAGCCGAGCTTGTCAACGCCTGTCAGGACCTTTTCCCCGTATCGATCAATAGAAAAAGTTACTTCAATTCCGGATTTGGTTTGTGTTTCCGATGCAACCGCTGCTACTCCCAGGATTTCAATTCCTGGTTCTACTGACAGCGTCTTTATTACTTTCTCTCCATGGCCCTGTTTTTTATTACCATTGTCGTCAAACATGACAACTACAGGGTCATGCTCAGCTTTCATAACCTGCTCGGCTATTTCCTGGGCTGACAGCCACGTTGGATTGCCAGCTGACAGTGAGATACATCTGCCGCCGATATTCTTTGATGCAATTTCAACCGCCTGGCGTGCTGCGTTGTCACCATCAGTAACAAAGATTACCTTTTTCTTTTGCATATAAATCTCCATACACTAAGTATTTTCCATCTCTGACTACGTTTTGGCTTTGGGCCTGAATATAAGTGAAATCAGATATCCGAAGAAAATCGCAGCAGTTATTCCTCCTGCAGCCGCCTTGACTCCACCGGTAAGTGCTCCTAACAGTCCGTTCGTGTTAACATCGCTAATTGCGCCCTTTGCAAGGAGGTAACCGAAACCGGTTAGGGGAATGGTTGCACCAGCCCCGCCGATTGATACCAAATTCTCATACACACCCAGACCGGTAAGCAGGGCTCCCATAGTTACAAACAATACAAGTATTCTTGCAGGAGTAAGTTTTGTTTTATCAATCAATATTTGTGCTACACCACATATTACTCCCCCAACTATGAAGGCATTTAAATAATCCAAAATATATCACCCCAATGTTTTCTGAATAGTAACAGCATGTGCTATTGACGGAATTGATTCGCCCTGTTGAATACTTGAGGGACTCATAAGAGCTCCTGTAGATACAAGTAGAATGCGATTCAGATTCCCACCAAGGATTTCCTTATAAAGGTATCCTGCCAGGACGCTTGCCGAACATCCGCAGCCGCTGCCACCTGCGTGAGTATCCTGGCGCTCCCTGTCATAAATCATTGCTCCGCAGTCCCTGAATCTGTCTGTTATCCTGCAGCCAAGCTTGATTAATATGTCATCAGTTATTTCCATGCCTATATATCCCAGATCACCTGTAACTACCATATCATACTCTGAAGGTATACCTCCTGTATCCTCAAAATGCCTGTATATAGTATCCGAGGCTGCGGGAGCCATTGCCGCTCCCATATTGTTGGCATCCTTGATTCCCATATCTACTATTTTTCCTGCTGTAGCCTGGGTTATAAAAGGTCCGTTTCCGTTGGAACTGAGGATAACTGCTCCGGAACCTGTAACTGTCCACTGGGAGGTGAGAGGTCTTTGCGTACCCAATTCAAGCGGAAAACGGAATTGTTTTTCGGCTGAACAGAAATGGCTGGACGTAACACAGATTATATTATCTGCATACCCGCCATCAATTATCATGGATGCCAGTGCAAGAGATTCTGTCATGGTTGAACAGGCGCCGTACAGGCCAAAGTAAGGGATATTTGATTCTCTGATTGCATAATTTGAAGAGAGGCATTGGTTAAGCAAGTCCCCTGCAAGTATAAAGTTTATATCTGACGGTGCCTTATTTGCACTGCTTAAAACAGTATTTATTGTCTCGCGCATTATCTTACTTTCAGCTTTTTCCCAGGTTTTCTCACCCCACAGTTCATCATTCAGAATCTTGTCGAAGTACTTGCCCAGAGGACCCTGGCCTTCCTTGGGGCCGACAATGCTGGCTGATGCCACAATGGATGGAGGATTATTAAATTTTATTGTTTGTGTTCCTAACAGCTTGTTTGCCATCTTTATTCACCTTTTCTATCTGAACATATAGTATAGAAGTCCAATAATCACAGAAGTAGTAATTCCATAAACAAGTACCGGCCCGGCAATTAAAAACATTCTTGCTCCTACTCCAAGAATATAACCTTCACTCCTGTATTCCATTGCTGGAGAGACTATGGAGTTGGCAAATCCGGTTATAGGAACAATTGACCCTGCTCCGGCCTTTTTACCTAAGTCGTCGTATATATTTATGCCTGTTAGAAATGCTCCTAGGAAAATCATTGTTATTGAATTAAGGTTTGCCACAGTATCAACCGGATAACCTCTTGCAAGAAACAGGTTTCTGATTACCTGACCGACTACACAAATCAGCCCACCCACTACGAATGCCCATATCAGGTTTTTTCCTATATTTGAATTGGGAGATTTCTTGTCCACATAATTCTGATATTCTTTTTTTGTAAACGGCTGCTGCATAAGTACCTCCTATTATTTCTTTTCCCTGTCTACCCTGAAAGCAATATTTACGTTGGCTTTGTATTCAACAATTTTACCGTCTTTAACCGTTCCGGTAGTGTTTACTATTTCTACCCCTGTGATGTTATCAACTGTTTTTGAAGCTTCAGCTACCGCATTTTCTATTGCATGCTGCCAGCTTACAGGAGAATCCCCTACCAGATTAAGAACCTTGATTACTGCCATTACAAACACCTCCTGTTTATATTTTATAGTGTGCATTAATGAAAATTGTTATTCAAAAAAATGGTGAAGAATAATTTTCTAGCAGGTTATCAGAATATATGCTAATATGATTAAAATTATCTAAGTTTGTATTCTGAAAAATGAGGTGAGATTGTGGTAGAGAGGAAAAAGGTACCCTCAACGGTAATTAGAAGGCTGCCGAAATACTACAGGCATTTAAGTGAACTTCTTAAGGAAAACACTTCAAGAATCTCTTCAAATGAACTAAGTCAGAGAATGGGAATAACTGCATCCCAGGTACGCCAGGATTTTAACTTTTTTGGAGGGTTTGGCCAACAGGGATATGGCTACAATGTCCAGCATCTTTTTGACGAAATTGGTTCAATCCTTGGAGTGAATAGCAGAAAGAAGATGATAATTGTAGGAGCGGGGAATCTTGGAAGGGCACTGGCGAATTACAGCAATTTTAAGGACAGGGGTTTTGAACTGGTTGGTATTTTTGATGTAAACAAGGAATTAATTGGACAAGTGATAAACGGGATAGAAATCAGCGATTTCCAGAATATAAATAGTTTTTTGGCAGAGAATAATGTTGACATTGGCATATTAAGCGTGCCTTATGATGAGACACCGTATGCTGCTCAGAAACTTGTAGACTGTGGGATAAGAGCCCTCTGGAATTTTTCGCCTATAGATATCAGGCTCCCCCATGATGTAATCATAGAGAATGTTCATCTCAGTGATAGCCTTATGGTCCTTTCCTATCAACTCGACCAGAATTTTTCTGATGGCTGGCAAGTGGATAACAGGGAATAGCCTCAGTCAAGTGCCGGAGTTGGTGAGGTATTTATCTACCAGACTGTCATCCATCGCTTTGAGCTGTTCAAGTATATCGTTAAGTAGTACCAGGCTTTCTTCATCAAGGTCTGAAAAATGGATTCCATATTCAAAACCATTGTCCGATGAATATTTTCTTACTACCTGACCGCTAAATCTGAGTATATTTCCACTATCTACATAAACTTCACCGTAAAGGACAGAATCCGTAGGGAGTTCAGATTTACAGAGGATTGATATTCCTGCCGAGCTGATGTTTGTTACTATGCCGAAGAGCTGTGTTGTCTGGTTAATAGTTACCTTAGAAATCATATGGGTATCATACCTGTGGGAGCTTCTGATATTTTCAAATTTGTTAATACCGGTTACTGATATTGTCAGGAGTTTTAAGGAGCCTTCTATGTCTATCCTGTCGATCAGTCCCTCAAGAAGGAATTCTGTTCCGGAATTTGAAAATTTGCAGCTGATTTTGTCTCCAGGGAGAATAAGACTGTCAATATAGTCCTGGGTCAGTTCAATCATGACAGAGTTCGGATAGACCTTATAGACTACACTGGATATCCATTCTGATTTTGGATGCTTGGTTCGGATTATTATGCCGGGGGAAACTATTTTGCTCAGGTCAATGTCACTCATACAAATACCCCTTTCACTAAACGATAATATGAAAATCTCAATTCATGAGGACTATATTCAAAAAGATTGCCATTATCCATAAATATCTTTATAATATTCTTGAGTTGAATATAACTGATTACATACCTTTATTATACAGAATTTGCCGAACAGTAACAATAGCTTTATATTGTTTCAAGCAAACATCAACAGTTCATCCGATGACTAACCGCCACTAAGATTCAAGCTTCAATATTATAGATAAGTGGCGATAAGTCCCTGGATAACGGCTTCTAAGATTCAGCTGGAAAAACTCCAGCTGAATCAAGAATCCTGTTTATTAAAATGTATTGCCGGCGGGAGGGTACCAGGTGAAAGTTTTTTCGTTTGTAGGTCCCAGTGGTTCTGGAAAGAGCCATAGGGCTCAGTGGGTTGCCAGGGAGAGGGGCATAGAGTGTATAATTGATGACGGTTTGTTGATACGAGGCAACAGGGTGCTGGCCGGATTTTCTGCCAAGAAAGAGCGCACAAAGCTTGCATCGGTAAGAAGGGCCCTTTTTATAGAAGCCGAACATGCTCAGGAAGTCAGAAAAGCTATTGACCTATATGACCCCCAGAGTATTGTTATCCTTGGTACTTCTGACGGGATGATTAACAATATAGTAAAAGCATTAGAACTTCAGGAGGTTTCTGAGAAAATCAGGATTGAGGATGTTGCTACCGACCTGGAGATAAAGAGGGCTCTCGCAATCAGAAAGGAAGAAGGAAAACATGTAATACCTGTCCCTACCTTTGAAATCAAGAGGCAGTTTTCCGGATATCTGCTTGACCCGTTGAGGATTTTCAGGCCAAAGAGCAGTAAAGGGTTGATTCCTTTTGTCGCAGATAAATCTGTTGTCAGGCCAACCTTCAGTTATCTTGGAAGATACACCATTTCAGATTATGCAATCTATGCCATTGTTGAAAACATAGCACTGCAGACCCCAAGTATACACAGTGTAATGAAGTTCCGGATTGATAGTACTCCCTTGGGAACTGAGCTTCTAATGAACGTTGCGGTATGCTATGGATACTATATACCGGAAGTTCTGAAGGAATTTCAGAAACAGACCAAGGAAACCCTTGAAAGGTTGACCGGACTGAATATTGTATCGGTAAACATAATTGCCAGGACTCTACAGGTTGTACAACCGGGAGAAGGCATTAACAAATGAGGATTTCAATTTTTTCCCTTCTGTTTTTTGCTCATCCATCATTGATACTGTTATAGTCTACGGGGCGGAATTCACCACAGTCCACCTTTGATAAAAGTCTTTGGCCAATACCGGTATATTTTTCTTTATTAATTAAGAAGTATTTTTCGAATAGATTGAAGAATGAAGTTTGCGGATTGAAAATATAGGTTAAGCGATAATAAATTATTAAATTTGAATTAAATTTAAAATAAGAACTTTTCAAACTACAATATATATTGTACAATAATAATGCTTGTGAGGAAGGACATTTCATAAACATGGTTGATACGAGAAGAGTATGAGGATTTTCACCAATAAGACAGAAGTTTTTCTGGCTAAAAAATCTATCGTAATTGCCTTGACACTGGCCGGCCTTTCAACAGCCGTATTTGGAATAGATGCAGAAATTCTGACAGGATTAGCAGCCGGATATCTGGTTACCCTTATTAGATTAAAAATACTGGCGTTTACTGTAGAGAATCTGGTTAAAAGTGCAGTAAAGCAAATCAAAAGAAATTCACCGGCAAGATATATTCTGATGCAGTTGTTTACGGTAATGGTTCTGTTATTAGCAGTAATAAAATCAACGCCTTTTTTTCTTGCTGTTTTTACGGGAATTCTGATTATTCCCATAACCATATTGATTAACTCACTTACGGAATTGACAGGAATAACAAAAAACAACTTTGAATAGAAAGGAGATAGATATGATCGGCAACGCTGCTGCAGAAGCCGCTGGCCATGGCGGAAGTCTGGGAGATAATCTGACGCATCACATACAGATATTTGAGCGGTTTGAGCATCTTGGTGGAATCAGTGAATCCATTGTAATGACATGGTTTATAATGGCAGTACTTATAATTGCATCCTACATATTTACCAGAAAACTGGAAACCTTTCCGGGTAAGGTCCAGAATTTTGTAGAAGTAATTGTTGATGGAATCAATTCATTAACGAAAAGCATACTAGGTCATCACTGGAGACCTTATGCACCATACTTCGGGTCAATATTACTGTTTCTTGCAATAGCAAATACAATAGCAATGTTTAACATGACACTTATATTCAGGCCGCCGACAAAAGACATCAGCGTTACAGCCGCTATGGCAATAATGTCCATACTTCTGGTTATAGGAAGCCAGCTATATTATAAGGGGATAGGCGGAACATTTAAAAGCCTGTTTGAGCCAATGTGGATTATATTTCCTTTTAAAATACTGGACTACTTTACCAGACCGCTCTCATTAAGTCTCCGACTTTTCGGTAATGTCTTCGGAGCATTTGTTATGATGGAATTAATAATCTTAGCTTCAGGCAATTTTGCCCTGCCGCCCATATTCAGCTTGTATTTCGATATTTTTGACGGGCTGCTGCAGGCGTTCATATTTGTTTTCTTATCCATGTTATATATAGGTGAAGCTATAGAATAAGGGGGGTGAAACAATGGAAAATGCTTTATTCGCAATTGCTGCTGGTATAGCAGTATTGACAGGTTTTGGTGCAGGAATAGGAATTGGGAACGCAACCGGCAGGGCAACAGAAGCGGTTGCAAGGCAGCCAGAAGCAGATGGAAAGATAACCAAGACTCTGCTTTTAGGTATGGCTCTTTCAGAGGCTACAGCAATCTATGGTCTGGCTGTTTCGCTGATAATTCTGTTCCTTAAGATGCACTAATTTTTTGGTTCGTAGTTTTGGCTGGCAGATGTTTAGTTCAATAACAGCTGCCAGCCAGTGGCTACAATCAATCAATAATTAGGAGGAGTAAAATGGATTTTAATAATATAACATTTCTTTTTACAATAATGAATCTATTGATTTTATATTTAATATTAAAGAAGATTTTATTCAAGCCGGTGACTGAATTTATGGAAAAGAGGGCAAACAACATCAGGGAAATGTTTGAGAATGCCCAAAGCAGCAAAGAACAGGCTGAAAGCATGAAGGCTGAATTAAAACAGCAGCTTGATAAGGCTATAGAAGAAGCTGACAAGATAGTTAGTGAAGCAAGAATTAAGGCTGAAAAGCAGTATGAGGATATACTGAATAAATCAAAAGAAGATGCCAAGGCAATGCTTGAAAAGGCCCGAAAAGAAATCGAGATTGAGAGAAAGAGCATGATGGATGAGATGAGAGGGCAGATAGCAGGTATTGCTTTAACTGCTGCTTCAAAGGTTATCCGGAAAAACATGGATACTGATGCCAATAAGAAGCTTGTAGACCAATTTATTGATGAGGTAGGTGCAGCATAATGCCCCTTATTGAGAGAAGATATGCCGAGGCCCTTATAGGCGTTGGCTTAAAGAACAATAGTCTGGATTTACTTCAAAGTGATCTGAACCAGGTGGACGAGATTATTAACTCGAACAGCGAGTTAAAGAAGTTTTTAAATAACCCTGTAGTAGACACTCAAGACAAAAGAACTGTTATTGAAAAGCTGTTCGGCAAGAGTCTTGGTGCAAATACGCTTAATTTTCTTAAGCTGCTGATTGATAAAGATAGAATAAGGAATATTGCAGGAATAATCTATCAATATATAGTATTGGCTGATAAGATAAGAGAGTGCCTGAATATTAAGGTGATAACATCTACAGAAATACCTAAAAGCCAGTTGAATATGATTGGGGAAAAGTTCAAGAAAATGTATGGAAGTAAGGAGATAAAAATAAATCATGTTGTTGATGAATCGATAATTGGCGGAGTTATCGTGAAAATAGGAGACAAGATGATAGATGGCAGTGTCAAGGGTAAAATTGACGGCATGTTAAGTGCTGTACGCTAATATGAACAACCACACACTTATTATAGGGGAGGGTTAAGATGAAAGTCAGACCTGAGGAGATAGGATCTATTTTAAAGCAGCAAATAGAGAACTACAACGTAAAAATCAAAGAGGAAGATACAGGATATGTTCTGCAGGCTGGAGATGGTATTGCAAGAATATATGGGCTCGAAGATTGCGCATATGGGGAAATGCTGGATTTCGGGAAAGGTGTATTCGGGATGGCATTGAACCTTGAAGAAGACAATGTTGGATGTGTGCTCTTTGGTGGAGAAGAGGAGATTAAGGAAGGTTCAATAGTAAAAAGAACGGGAAGAACGGTTGAAGTCCCGGTTGGTGAAGCACTGATAGGGAGAGTGGTAGACCCGCTTGGCAAACCGCTGGATGGCAAAGGTGAAATAAAGACTGATAAATTCAGACCGGTAGAATTCCTCGCACCAGGTGTTATTGAAAGAAAATCTGTTAACAAACCACTTCAGACAGGTATAATGGCCATTGACTCAATGATACCTATCGGTAGAGGACAAAGAGAATTGATTATCGGAGACAGACAGGAAAAACTGCAATAGCAGTTGATACTATCCTGAATCAAAAGGGACAGGATGTAATATGTATTTATGTTGCAATCGGACAGAAAGCGTCTTCGGTTGCGGCAATCGTGAATCTGCTTGAAGAAAGAGGTGCAATGGATTACACCATAGTGGTATCCTCAACTGCAAGCGAGATGGCAACCATCCAGTTTATTGCACCCTATGCAGGGTGTGCGATGGCTGAAGAATTCATGTACAACCAGAACAAGGATGTGCTCATAATATATGATGACCTCTCAAAACACGCCCAGGCTTACAGGGCAATGTCCCTTTTATTGAGAAGGCCACCGGGAAGAGAGGCATACCCGGGTGATGTATTCTACCTGCACTCCAGACTGCTGGAACGTGCGGCCAAATTAAGTGACGAGCTTGGAGGAGGGTCTATTACGGCTCTGCCTATTATTGAAACTTTGGCAGGTGACGTATCTGCTTACATTCCTACCAACGTAATATCAATTACCGACGGGCAGATTTATCTGGAATCGGAGTTGTTCTACTCGGGTATCAGGCCTGCTGTCAATGTTGGTATATCTGTATCAAGGGTTGGCGGTGCTGCCCAAATAAAAGCAATGAAAAAGGTTGCAGGAAGGCTGAGAATTGACCTGGCGCAGTACAGGGAACTTGCAGTTTTTGCACAGTTCGGTTCAGAGCTTGACAAAGCTACCAGAGATAGATTGATTAAAGGAGAGCGCCTTACTGAGGCCCTGAAACAGGACCAGTATGTTACAATGCCTGTGCAGCATCAGGTAGTCCTGCTTTATGCAGCTGTAAATGAATACCTCATGGATATTGATGTCAAGAAGGTTAAGAAGTTTAACGACGGGCTTGTAGAATTTCTCCAAGAAAAATATCCTGAGATTGTTAAGTCAATTATTGAGACAGGTGAACTTAAAGCTGATAATGAAGAAGCTCTAAAAAAGGCCGTAGAAGAATACAAAGCAACCAGATTCAGAGCATAGAATCGGCTATTGGCATTTGGCTGCTGGATCATGGCTAAAACAAAGCTAACAGCTAATTGCCAAAAGCTAAAAGCTAAAAACGGAAGTAGGTGAAAATGAGTGGCCAAAGCGCGTGAAATAAGACTCAGGATGAAGAGTATAAAGGAAACCAAAAAGATTACCAAGGCAATGAAGCTTATATCGGCTGCAAAGCTTAAGAGGTCAAGACAGCAGCTTGAGCAGACACTGCCTTTCTTCAAGAAAGTTCAGGAAACTATCGCAGATATTCTTCTTCATTCCGATGACATCGCTATCAGGTTTTTCGATAAAAGAGAGAAAAAGGAAGACAAAAAAAGCCTGTATTTAATAATTACAGGAGATAAAGGTATGGCCGGCGGTTATAACAGCAATGCAATCAAACTTGCGGAAAGAAGTATTACAGACAGAAAGAATACAGCTGTTTTAACCATAGGACACATGGGACACAACCATTTTAGAAGGAAGGAATATGAACTGGTCAATGAATTTGCATATCCTTCCCAGAATCCTACAGTCTATAGGGCCAGAGAAATAATGGAAGTTGTTGTTGAGAAGTTCTCCAAAGGTGACATTGATGAAGTATATCTTGTATATACTCTCATGATTAACTCCTTGAAGCTGGAGCCACAGATTATGAAGCTCCTGCCACTGGATATCGACAGCATGAAGGATATAGATCTGTCTAAGAAGAGGTTGGATACATTCCTGTATGAACCCTCACCGAATGCGGTATTCAATATCCTGGTTCCTAAGTATCTTAAGGGTCTATTATATGGTGCATTGGTGGAATCCTTTACAAGTGAACTGAGTGCTAGGATGACGGCAATGGACAGTGCTACTTCCAATGCTGACAAGATGATTCAGAGACTAACCTTGTCTTATAACAGGGCGCGTCAGTCGGCAATCACACAGGAAATATCGGAAATTGTCGGGGGTGCGGCGGTACTGGAATAATAGGGGTTAATAGTTGGTAGATTTGATAAACACTAAGAACTTTTTTGAAGATTACGAACTATGAACAAAGTTCAAGTTATTTGATGAAATAATTTAAGTAGGGAGTGTTGATATGTCAAAAAACATGGGAAAAGTTATACAAGTTATTGGACCGGTTGTGGACATCAAGTTTGAAGAAGGCTTACTTCCGGCAATCCACAACGCCATAAAGGTTGACCTAAAGGAAAAGCCACTGGTTCTGGAAGTCATGCAGCACCTAGGAAACGATACAGTCAGAACTGTTGCTATGGCAGCGACCGAGGGTTTGGTGAGAGGAATGGAAGCTGTAGACACCGGTGAACCTATTAAAGTTCCTGTAGGCAGAGAAGTTCTGGGAAGGGTTTTTAACGTTCTGGGAGAACCTGTTGATAACTTTGGAGAGGTTAAGGCCAAAGAGTATTCACCAATACACAGGCCGGCCCCTGAATTTATCGAGCAAAAGCCTGCAACTGAGATATTTGAAACCGGAATAAAGGTTATTGACCTTCTTGCACCCTACGCCAAGGGTGGAAAAATTGGACTGTTCGGTGGAGCAGGAGTTGGCAAGACCGTACTGATTCAGGAACTAATCAGAAATATTGCCACAGAGCATGGAGGCTTCTCGGTTTTCGGTGGAGTTGGCGAACGCTCAAGAGAAGGTAATGACTTGTGGCACGAGATGAGAGAATCGGGTGTTATTGAGAAAACTGCATTGGTATTCGGACAGATGAACGAACCCCCTGGGTCTAGAATGAGGGTAGGCCTGACAGCTTTGACCATGGCCGAATACTTCAGAGATAAAGAAGGGCAGGATGTTCTGCTGTTTATCGATAACATATTCAGGTTTATTCAGGCAGGCTCAGAGGTTTCTGCACTGTTGGGCAGAGTTCCTTCTGCGGTTGGTTATCAGCCTACGCTTGCGACTGATGTAGGGGTACTGCAGGAAAGAATCACGTCCACCAAAAAGGGCTCAGTTACCTCAGTCCAAGCTATATATGTTCCTGCTGACGATTTGACAGACCCGGCTCCTGCTACAACCTTTGCCCACTTGGATGCAACCACTGTTTTATCGAGGCAGATATCCGAGCTGGGAATCTATCCTGCAGTTGACCCGCTGGACTCTTCGTCAAGAATACTTGACCCCAGGATAGTAGGGGAAGAGCATTACTCAGTAGCAAGAAAGGTGCAGGAGATATTGCAAAGGTATAAGGAATTACAAGATATCATTGCAATTCTAGGTATGGACGAATTAAATGAAGAAGACAAAGCGATAGTTTACCGTGCAAGGAAGATACAGAGATTCCTTTCACAGCCGTTCTTTGTTGCCGAGCAATTCACCAATATACCGGGTAAGTATGTTTCTATAAAGGATACAATCAGAGGCTTCAAAGAAATCATTGAAGGCAGAATGGACCAGTATCCGGAAGCTGCATTTATGATGAAGGGGACTATTGAAGAAGTTATAGAAGATGCCAAGAAAATGTAGGGGGCATAAATAATGTCAAAATTCTATTTGGAAATTGTTACACCTGAGAGAAAATTCTTTGAAGGTGAAGCTGAAACTGTAATTGTCAGAACTCCTGAAGGAGAAATGGGGGTTCTTAAGGACCATGAGCCTGCTGTTGTAGCCATAGGTACCGGGATAATCCGGATCCAGACTGATGGAAAGTGGAAGGAAGCGGCTGTTTCTGAAGGGTTCATGGAGGTAACACACCAGAAAACAATAGCTTTTGTTGATACTGCTGAATGGCCGGAAGAGATAGATGTAAACAGGGCTAAAGCAGCTAAGGACAGAGCAGAAGAAAGGCTTCAGCAGAAGCTTGCAATGATTGAGCATATGCGTTCGCAGGCTGCTCTGGCAAGGGCACTGGCGAGACTAAGGGTTACCAGACAGGTATAGTAAGGAATTACAGTGTGTCAGACAAAGAGCAGAGATAAATCTGCTCTTTTTTGGTTCTTTAGATAATCAGCCTATATGCCGATAAAGATAATACCGGACTGCAGTCTGAAGTGTCTGGAAAATAATTACCCTTATGCCACTATTACCGCAGGTGTGGTAAAATATATAGTGTAACCAGTCACTGCATTATCCTGAAAGGGGTATCTCACATGACCAGAACAAAAAAAATATTAAGCATACTCCTAATATCTTCTTTGGTCTTATCCATGTTAAACGGCCTTATTATTCCTGAGAGTAGAGCTGATGCTCTTATTACGCTAACCGTGGATCAGGATGCGGACAAAATGGACAAGATTACCGATGACAGCGTTACCCTCAGATGGAATGCGGTTTCAGGTGCACGAAGTTATCTCATATCTTACAGGGATTATGATATAGATGACATTGGAGTGGCCCGGTCGGTTTATGCCAATAGCCCGGCTTTGACACTTGCGATAACCGGCTTGGTACCTGATATACTCTATAGTTTTACCATAGAGGCAATGTCGGATATCAACGGAACCGGAAGCATACTGGCATCAGATGAACTCAAGGTTATTACAGCCATGACATTTATGAGTACAAATCTTAATGATACCTTTATTCCTGCAGGGGAGGTCAAGGAATCCGGTGTAAATCCCGGCCTGAAATTACAGTGGAAGGTACCCAAGAGATGGGATGGGGTAAGCTTCGATTATTTACCCAATGAAAATATTGACTACCGGGTAACCGTAGGTACTGATGAAGAGGCAAGCAATCTGGGTAAATATCAGATTAACTTTGATGGAACAAATTATGATGTAGCAAGAGAAGATGTAAATGGGGGAGGGTCACCCACACTCACCGATTTGCCCTATGCACCCCTTGATATTACAAACGGTATACTTTCTTATGAATGGTGGAGATATCAGAATCCTGCTGTTGATTATCCTGATAATATAAATGACGATACCCTGAAACCTGGCACCGTATATTATTTAAAACTGTTTCCCCAGTTTCATGACTCCGGAACTGAAATAATTGGGAACGCAAAGTACAGAATATCTACTCTGAATGAGGGGTATATATCCACTCCTTTACATATAAGGATAGCAAAAGACAGTAATAATAATATTATCTGTACTATATTCCGCGTAAATCAGAATGCCGGAGATAACCAGGAAATAATAAACTTCAGATATGAGGTCCGTTCCAGTCCAGACCCGGGATTTGCCTCCCCGGTCGTTGAGGGTTACGAGTATGAGGAATATGGAGATCCTGACCTTCCTATAGAGATATTTATTCCTTCCAAGGACCGGACTGCAGTTTACTATTACATGGCACTTGCCAGGTCGGATGCTCTGAATGATATACCCTCTCCAGTAGTGGATTATACCATGGGAGTGGACGGAAGCAGGCCTCATATTCCTCAGAATGTTGATGTCGAGGAAATGAAAATCGTTACTTCCGGCGCAGTCAAGTCGGCAGATGTTTACATGAGATGGGACAGGCCGTCTGATTTCAGTGATGTCAGCAGTGATCTTGAATACCATATACAAATAAGTTCTGCACCTGAAGATGTAACCACCTCAGAGGGCGTATACAATAAGGAAATGATTGACGGTATTCAATACGATATAAAATACAGAACGGTAAAGATTGTTGATGCAGATAGCCCGAATATTGACCTGTCAGCGCCCGGGGAAGTAAGATATACCCTGAAGGGTTTGGAACTGTTTACTGAGGATGATGGAGTTACCCCGCTTGTCAATGCAGATGGCTATCCCCAGGAGCTCAAGCTTAATAAAATATATTACGTTAAGGTTTTCTCAAGGATAAAGAGTTCGCAACTGGATTCTGACTACTCAATACCTGTGAGTTTTACCACTCCGTCCGAAAATATCAGGACAGCACCTGTTCCGGAGATGTTTAACGTCCACCTGGCAGCCACCGATGAGATTCAGCTGGCCTGGCAGAGAGTAGCTATAAACCCTGCCGACTATGGCGCTGATACCAACTCAAATTATGAGGCAACATATGATATCTTTATGAATGATACCATTGAGAAGGATGAAAACGGCAGCTACATCAGTCCCTTCCTTTATCTTGGAAACACAAATGACCCTGACCATGTGACTTTTGCAGCTGGGGCTGGTGACACACAGAATGCAAGATATGCTATAATAAGGGACTTTTTGGGCAGTAACCCGGTAACCTCAAGATTTGGTGACGGTATAAAGCCCAATACAACATATTATTTTATTATAAGGACACAATTGACTATAGGCGGCCAGCCGTTTCCTGCCTCGGAATTTTCTCAGGTCCTGTCGGTTACCACACCTAGGGATTGGGTTCTGCCACCCGGAGATGAAGAGAAGTACCCCAGGGCGCCGGTTGACTTTTCAATTGATACTGATTCAAGTGGCAACTTAAAGCTTGACAGCCGTTCGGTGACATTAAAATGGACATGGCTGGAGCCGGATGCAGCCTACACAATGGGAATAGAGGAAGTTGAAAGCGGAGACTATACTGAGTATCCTGTCAGCAGTTTATCACCAACTGACCAAGGAAATTCGGTATATACGGTCACTATACAGGACCTTATACCTAATACCCTGTATTATTTCAGGCTGAGGGCTGAAAAACAGGTGATGGTCAACGGCCAACCCGAGACACTATCCTCTGAGTGGATTACCATACCGGTTACTACAACTGTTCTGGAAATACCTCAGGCATTGGAGACGGTCAGTAATGCAGCCTACAACAGAAATACCCAGCTAAACGTAAGGTGGATAGGTAAGGATACATACGGTTTTGAAGTATGGATTAGGAACGAGAGCCAGACGCAGTATACAAACTGGACAAGCGTAACAATATCCAACCATAAGCCGGCTAATCTGCAGTCGACTGACTACAGCATGTATTATGCATTAATAAGCGGTCTGCAGTCAAATACCAGATACTATATCAAGGTTAGAGCAAGGACTACAGAAACTGATTTGAACGGAAACACAGTATACTGCTATTCCAGATTTGCGGGACCGGTCTATTCAAAAACCGAGTTCAGCCAGTCCGATTATGATGAGGATGAACAGGAAAAAAAGGAAGAAGCCGTATTTATGGAAGGCATGCAGGAGCTGCGAAACCGCTTGGCCTGGATAATGATTGATACCACTTCACAGGCTCAGATAAAACTTCGTGAGGCAAGGGCTGTCAACGCCATGCAGAACAATGGAGGAAAATTTGTCGTCAGTGTTTCCGGGACAAAGGAGGACCCATCAAGGCGGGTGGTACTTATACCCCAGGGTATATTTAAGCATATGGCCAATAACGGGCAGACACTGGTTTTAAATACAGGCGGAGCTGAAATGTATATCAACCCCCTGACCATAGGAGTTACCGGTTCGGGTATTCATCCTGATGTTTACCAGATTAAGAATAAAATCGGCCAGTCCAGCAGTTCAATCAAGGATATTATGGTAAGGGTTCATTTCCAAAGGATTGACCCCGATAGTTCCGATGTGCCGTCTTCTATGGAAGACTATCTGGAATCTGAAATAATTGAATTTGGGGTTGATATTCTTGGAGTATCATATACAGAAGATTACATTGAAACCTTAATAAATAATCAGCTTGAATATATATTGTCCCAGAAGCTTTATGATTTCAGAAACAGGCCGTCAAGTGAAAAGGATACTCCTGGAGAGTTAGAGAACCTGATAAAAAGTTATAGAGAGAGTGCAGGGAACGAATTGGCGACATACATTAATAATCTGATTAATGGGAGCTACGGGCTGATTAGGGAAACCAGGTATGTTTCTGAACTGAGCGGTTCCGCACAGTTTAAGCATAAGTTTATCCCTGCTGACGGAACTCAAGGGAGGTCGGCCTACTTCTATATAGATGATGAATGGAAGAAGGTGCCTACATATATAGACAGCATAAATGGCACTGCAATATATAAGGCCCAAAAGCCGCAGGAAATGGCAGTATTCAGGAACAGTTCCAACTTCAATAGATTGGGAAGTAGTGACACACTTAAACAATTTGCAGAATTGGATTCCTGATATGAAATATATAACCTGGTTGCAGAGGGCGGAGCATTCAGGGGAGAGAACCCAATGACGCTTGGACAGATGCTTTCGGTAATAGGAAGAATTCTCGACGAGGGTACACCTGAAGGCAAAGACATCACTTCTTCAGAAGTGAGTGAAAGGTTGGGGCTGGACAGCAGGATGAACTACTATACTGATTCCCACAGGCT
>JAWLGL010000223.1:0-3259 GCA_041685035.1 Clostridia bacterium | reverse complement strand
ACACGCTTTGTATCTGCCATCCCTTTTTCAGTCAACGGACGCAGCATATCATCCTTAATAGAAATATCCGGTTGTGCATGCCGAACGAAATAAATATTTGTTTCTAAGTTTCGAGTATCTTCATAAGTCATGATCTGAGAGACTAATATTTTATAAATTTGAGGATATGTACTGTTTTCCGGAAAATCATCAAAAAGCTTTACCTCTTCAATTTCATAGCCCGGAAGTTCACCAAGTTTTTCTGTACAGACATAAAAAAGTCGTCCATAAGAAGAGCTGCCATCATTGCAGACTTCATAGTCGCAAATAGTCGGTATCTCTTTGGTTATTATTCCAGTTTCCTCATACAGTTCCCGGAGTGATGCAGCTTGGCTACTTTCTCCATCCTCTATATGCCCACCTGGCATTTCCCATGTAGCTCTCTCTTTATGCCTTACAAGAAGCCATTGGGTTTTGAATTTTACGCATATAACAACAAATTTCAGATCTTCCTCATCAACCTGTCCAGCCTTGTGTATTTTAATATGCATCTATCTGCTCTCCTTATATTTCAGAAGCTTTATCCAATCTTTGTCTGATAAATTCGCGAATGATTCCACTCACAGGTGGGCTCAAGTTCTCTGGTATTTCATTAAACGGGAACCACCTGAGTTCGGTTACTTCAGCAGTGTCTGCACTCAATTCTCCTTCGAAGTCATCACATACATATACGGTGTCGACGATATATACTTCGTCTCCGTGTGGATACACGTAATGAAGCTCAGGACCTGAAAAGACACCATAAAGCTTCATAGAATTAACCTTTAAGCCAGTTTCTTCGTATAGTTCTCTCTTTGCCGCTTCTTCAAGGCGTTCACCCAATTCAAGGCATCCGCCATGGTAGCCCCAACATCCATTGTCTTTTCGTTTCTGTAGCAGAATATGTCCATCACGAATAACAATTACACTGGCTCCACAAATCAGTAATGGTTTTGTTCCTATCATTGACCTCATGCTTTTAACATAACTGTTCATAAAATCATATCAAATCCTTTCTATCAATATCCCCTTCATATACTCGCTTCCATTATGAAACCGGTAAACAATATTCTTCTCCTCTTCAGTACAGCCAAACAGCAGCTTAATCTCTGAGTCCCTCTTCACAAGGTCAACTATGCACATTACCGCATCAACCGCAGGATTTCCCCTGGTCCCTTTCCAGACATCAATACCGCCTCCGTCCATTGATGTAGTGCCTTTCAAATAACCATAATCGACCTGATATACTATATCAAGATATCTTGGATGACGGCTCCCTTTAGGACGGTCAATCACCATCTCTGATTCTGCAATAAGCTTGTCTATGGCTTGCCAGAATTCTTCATTATAATTCTCCATATCCAAAATCCCTCTTAAAAACCCTGTTACACTCTTGAATCATATAGTCAATATAGCGTATCACATCTCGCCGCCTCTTCAACACAGAATAGTAATTTCGTTGTCCGGTTCCTCTACGTACCCCAAAGCCTCTTTTATTATTCGAGTATACATTGGCAGTGTACAACTTAAAGCATACTCTCCAGCTTTGTCTTTCGAAGCGATATCATTTTCCATGAATGTGTAATAAAGTCTTGATATGCCTAGAACTCCCCATTCTATACTTTCACTGAATAAAGCCGATAATCCATTTAATGAAAATAGCATTCTGATCCTGTTATTCCAATTGACCCAATAGGTATTAAGGTTCTCATGCATCTTCTTTTTAAGCAGATTAATATCAACATCGAAATCAAGATGACTGGAAGGCATTCCATAAAGGGTAACTCCATACTTTTTCAGAGTAAACCATGTAACCAGGTTGATTCCCTCGTAAGACATAGGATTCAAAGTTCCTTCATAATATACTGGTACAGGTTCTATCTCTGACGGAAGTTTTCCAAGAACATCAGCAGTTACATAATGTCCTTCCATTACCAACTTTGGATATAAGCTTTCAACCCTTTTATGCAAGGATAAAACATCTTTCATCTCATTATCCTGAAGCTTTATGGATAAAACCGTTGTAAAATCTATATCACTTTTACCTTTATGATAAGCTCCAAGAGCTATCGATCCGGTAAGATAGACCCCATCTACAAGACCCTGGAAAATCTCCAGAAGTCCAGAAACATAGTGCTCCATAACTTCTCTTAGATCATTGTCCACTTGTATATTCTCCGGTTTCTTTATATTTTCGCATAACGATTACACTCCATCATTTTATCACAATTATAGAAATTATAGACACAAAAAATGGTAAATTTGCTTGAAATATAATTATAAAAGGATTAAAATAGTGATAATATTTAAAAGCGATGAGCAGGAAGAGTAATTCTTAACTGACATTTCAGAGAGCCGCCCAGGATGTTGAGTGCGATAGCACGAATTACCTTATACAACATCTATGGAAATGGTGTGAATGCGGTATGATAGGACGTTGAGTGCGAAGCGCGGATTTCCTTATGCAACGTCCAAAGAGGTTTAGGATGAATGGACCTGTGAGTGCAGTCTGAACAGGAAGAGATAGCTTTAGCGTCAGAAGGGGACATTCCTTATCGTAAAAGGAATACCTCTTGCTCGAGGAAGGTGTGTCCCCTTACCTTAATAGGAACTGCCGGGAATCCACCCCGTTATCAATAGGACACAGATGATAGTCTGTGAAAATAAGCCGGGCTGCAACATAAAATGTTGCTTTGCCAATTTGGGTGGTACCGCAGAAGATAGCCTTCTGTCCCTTAGTTTTCTTAGGGATGGAAGGCTTTTGTTTTATGTAAGGGGACACACCTCTACATATAGTTTTCCTCTGTGGTCGAGGAATGTCCCCTTTTGATTGGAGGTGGTGGAGATGGAAGATGGCTGGTGGTGGAATTTTGAAAGTCATAAATATTTAAAATTTGAATGGAGGACTTGTTATGAGCAAAAAAAGAATTCTTACTGGAGACAGACCAACATCCCGTCTCCATATCGGACACTATGTAGGCAGCCTTGAGAATAGAGTGAAGCTTCAAGATGAGTTTGAACAATTTGTTATTATTGCTGATGTGCAGGCTTTGACAACTCATTTTGAGCACCCTGAAATACTAAAGCAGAATGTATTTGACCTTTGTATTGATTATTTATCTGTCGGAATTGACCCAGGAAAATCACATATTTTTACCCAGTCCATGGTTCCTCAAATAGCAGAACTCACCGTTTTTTACTCAATGTTTGTAATGGTTAATGCACTTAAGCATAACTCTAC
>JAWLGL010000222.1:0-3259 GCA_041685035.1 Clostridia bacterium | reverse complement strand
GACAACCCTGATAGGGCAGGAAAAATTTGGTTGGTTCAAGTATACTAAGCTGTCAACTGACAGCCAGGAGAAGAAGAATGACTTCCAGCTTCAAAACCTATGGCTAAAAAAACGCTACACCGGCGAATACGAAAAGATTCTCCTGGGAGAAGTGGATGGAGAAGATTTTAATTCCTTGTCGGACTTTTTTCACTTTAATTTTTTAGGCCCAGCAGTCCAGGTGAGGATCCGGAGAGAATTCTACATTACAAAAAAATCTGACAAGGTTAAGCAGCTTTTGGCTCTGCAGGGCCGGTATAAAAGAAAATCAATACTTATTGAAGACTTTTTCAAGGAAAACAAGATAGATTACTGTATGCATGATTTGATTGACTGTATAAGGATATTTAAGAAGGAAACCAAATCAGTAATACTGAAAATACTTGCCCTGGTGGCCGAAAGAATAAGATTGACTACAGAACAGGGGTGGGATGAGATAAGAAGTCTTGGAGGTTATACCCGGTACAGGTACAAGTTGTACAAGAAAGAAAATGTTGAACTCATTCCGGAACTGACATAAACAACAACTTATACAAGGCTGAGAGATGATTTAACTCTAAGTCTTGTTCTGTTGGTAAAAATATATCACTACAAACAATCAAACAAAATCTAGGCCGTTTTGAAGCGTAAAAAGCCATCTGAATTTCCTTTGTATAACATCAATTACTTTAAAATCTTCTAAAATAGCCTTTTATATTCTTATAGATTTACAGAATAATGTGCAATTATAGAAGATTTTTAAAATTTAATGTGCAATATGGTAGTTTATGGTTACAATAATTTGTGTTCGGGACCTGTGAAACCCGCTATATTAAATGCATTGCAGCTCCTATACAAGTATTAAATCTTGATTCCTTATAAGTATTAGTATTATAAATCCTTCCTGATTTATTCGGTAGCTTTCCAAATGGAAAGCATATAAGAAATATCTTCGCAGAGCCTTCGAAGTAAAATTAAAAAGGTAGAATAAAATATTACCATAAATTACCATATACTAACTGTTCAGAAATAAAAGATGTTCATACTTGAGCTTCCATCAAAGAAAAACACAAGCAACAAAAAGGAAGAGCAGGAAGGGCCCGGCGGGGCGATTGTTAAAAATTTAACAATATTACACATTTTAATATATAATATTAGCCTGGCATAGCAGAGTTTGTATCCGAAATATGTATTAAATATGTAATAAGTTATATTTACATATTCAATACAATTAGTTATAATGTTATTATATGCCAATTATCACAATTCCAACTGGTTGGAAAAGCATGCTTTAAAGAAAGGAAATTGACTTTATGAGTGAAGGAAAGACAAGACCAGTACAGATCAGGTTCTCAGAGGAAGAATACAAGCTAATGGAGGAAAAGGCTGTTAAGTTGGGTCTGACAGTGTCAGCATACTTAAGACTTGTGGCATTAAATGCAGATATTGGAGTTATTTTAAAAATCATCAAGTAGGGAAGGGGAGTATAATGCCTGAATTAAAACCAAAGCAAATATTAAGAGAAATAAGTCGCCGGCTGCCGGATGTTTGGAACCAAGTCAAACGTTTTAGAGCAGATAAAGGCAAAACATTACCTGACTGGCCAGACTGGTGTTACCTTCCCCTTGCAGCCGGATACGCCATTTCAACACAGGGAGGATCTCTTAATGCAAACCTTTTTGATTCAATACTAAGTCCGGCAGTTATAACTGCTGCAGCATCATGGAGGGTGTCACAGGGTGTATACCGTTTTGATGCAGACTTGTATAATTCACTATTTGACCAACCACTTGATGGAAAAATTCCCTGTAATGTTCTTAAGCGATTGCCGGAATGGTGTGTGTATATTGAAACTACTAAAGTAAAATTTAGTGGGAAGTCTGTAATAGGATTTTGGGCACATATGGAGAACGATATGAATGACGGTCGAATGGAACTCAGGATGGTTCTAATATGTGCTGAAGGAGACATTATTCCTATTCCCATACACCTGGGAAATTGGACTATAGAAGACGGACTGTCTAGAATGTTGGAGCAATCTAATAGACAAACCAATATCTACGCGAATCCTGTATTGCCAAATATAAACTTTACTTCTGAGATAGTGCCATTGGTTCAACTGGTATTATATCTGTGTGCTGATAATATTGATATTCCCGTACCTCCAAAGCATCCTTCAGCAAGAATACGGATGAGCGGCCAGGTTGATGTGCCAAAAGAGACGAGGGTCTGGACGGTTGGGGAACGTATAGGTTCCTCTATCAGGAAGTACCGCAACCAGAATACAGAACAAAGTGAACCTTCTCAAACTGAAGCTCATGCAAGTCCACGTCCGCACATCAGACGTGCTCACTGGCATCACTTCTGGGTGGGCCCAAAGAATAATGATCGTAAGCTGGTTTTACATTGGCTTCCGCCAATACCTGTAAGAATGGATGAAGAATATGAAGGTCCTTCAGTGATCCATAAGGTGAAACAAGGGGAGTAAGTACATTAAAATTCAATATTTTCAATAGAAAATTCAATAGCAAAATCAATAGAATTTTCAATAGAAATTTCAATAGTATCAAAGCCTTATATATGTAAGTGTATACGGAATTCATCAATAGAAATATCAATAGCAAAATCAATAGAATTATCAATAGAATTATCAATAACTTTTTACTGAGTTTATAGATTATGTTAAAATTAATTCAGACCAAACTGCCAGGTATATATGCCGGAAAGGTTTAAGCATAGATTATAAACTACTAAGATCTCTTTGAATGTTAATAATTAACATATACTTTACCCGTGGTGTCATGCCCGATATCCACAGTAATCCTAAAGGACTTGATATATCTGGACTTCACTAGCTGCCTTCTGGCATATTAAATCAAATCTCTGTACTCAAGTTTCCTGATGTCTGAGCTTGAACTACATGCGACTTCACCTTTCTGTAGATGATAAAATAGAGTTAACAGAAAACGACAAATAAGATTTGACAGTTTTTCACCTAAAAAATGTAAGATCGCATCAAATCTACTGGAAATTCTAGTTGTATCATCACTGCAGTAGCTGCCCGATACTGCAGGTAACATAACTCTTCTTAAGTAAGGGCAAAAATCTATCAAAAGTCTTAATCTCTTCTGTATAATGGTTATATATTTATGCAGAAGGGAGTCAGAACATTGGTAATTGAAGAAGGTTGGAAAATGTATATCGACATTAAACGGCTGAAGCAAAAGGGTTTCAGTAACAA
>JAWLGL010000221.1:2420-3279 GCA_041685035.1 Clostridia bacterium | reverse complement strand
GATCAAGGAAACCGATTTGGATTCCAGACAGTACGTGGGGTCTTCCAGCGAAGAGCTCCTGGACATCGTACGTTCCCAGCTGGACATCTGGCTGTCTGAAATTCAGAAGATATTTCAGTACTATATCAGCAGGAGCACAGGAAACCGGATAGACGGCATTTATCTCTTTGGCGGCTCCTCTAAGCTGAGAGGCCTTCCCAGGTATGTGGAACAGGCTTTGAACATCCGAACATCTAAAATTGAGCGCCTGGGCTTAATCAAGACCGGAAAAGATATCCAGGATTTCAATCACGGAGACTATATCAATGCACTGGGGGGCTTGATCCGCTATGAGTAATGCCAATCTTCAAAAACGGGATTACAACTTTTTTTCCATAGCAGTTGGTTCCAGGCGTTCAGCTAAGAAAAAAACCATCCTGTATCTTGTTTTCCTGGTCATTTACCTTTTGCTGACAGCAGGTGCATATTTCTTATTTGAGCGCGCCATCGATATAGGAAAAAAGCAGATTGATGCATACAATGCATTCCTTACTTCAGAGGAAACAACCGCTAAAAGAAAACAGGTTACAGACAAAAGGCAGGAAATTGAAAGCCTGCAAAAGTATGCTGCTTCCTTGGATGCGTTTATTCAACAGTTGAAAAGCATGGATACCATAGGCTCAGAGTATATTTATCTGATTACATCGGCCATTCCCGAGAACCTGTTCTTTGAGAATGTATCCATGACAGCAAACCAGCTGCAGATTCAGGGAAATGCCCCCACCAGGGTGATCATCGCAGAGTTCCTGAATAATATGCAGGCATTGGGGATCTTTCGGGATGTACATATTTCTGCCATCAATACGGTTGCAGAGGAGGC
>JAWLGL010000221.1:0-2410 GCA_041685035.1 Clostridia bacterium | reverse complement strand
GCCGGCTCAGGGAACTGAGGGAACGGAACAGGCAGCAAGCTCTTATACCTTTACAATGAGCTGCCAGTTGGAAGAGGTGATTCAGGAATGAAGCTGACAAAACGAGAGGCATTCCTTTTGAAATTGATGGGTGTCGTAGCCGTACTGGCCTTATCCTATTATTTTATCATTGCTCCGGAAATCACAAAGCTTACCTCTGTTGGAGAGGAGCTGCTCGCTAAAAGCCTGGAAGTAGAAACTGTAAAGGCAGAAATCAACTCCATCTCTCAGCTTGAAGAAGAAATCACTTCATTGCAGAATACCATACAAGCAAGCTCTGAGGAATTCTATCCGGATATCCTACAGAAAAAGCTGATTGTAATTTTAGACAAGGTATTCCAGGATACCGGCGTGGCAGCCGATTCCCTGGGCTTTTCCCAGGTAACGCTGAAGACGGCAGACAGCGGAGAACAAGCTGCTTCAGAGGAAAGCCAGCCTGCACAGGAAAATGACACCGGGGAAGGAGAAGCAAAGGCAGTTACAGCCTCTGCTCCGCAAATCGAAACTATGTCCGTTACGATTCCCCTTCTAGGTACCTATGAGCAAATAATGGACTTGATTCAACAGCTGGAGGCAATGAACCGGGTCATTATCATCAACAGCCTGCAAATGGCTCAAGGGGAGGACGGCAAGGTCAGCGGAGGCATGAACCTGGATTTTTATGCCTTGTCCAAGCTTGCCTTATCTTCTTCAGATCCGGATTACCTGGATTGGCCCTATAACAGTCCTCATGGTGCTGCCAGCCCTTTTAAATTCATACCATCCGAAACGGAAGAAACTGAAACACAGCAGCCCGTAACAGAGGAGACACCCACAGAACCTATCCAGCCTTAAAGGTTCTGAGTTAGTACCTCAACTACAATTGTACATTACAAATGGTGGAGCTTGAAATGGAAACTTTCTTTTACATCTTTGTCTTTCTAGTCGGTTTGCTTCTGGGAAGCTTTTTCAATGTATGCATATACCGAATCCCGCGGGAGCAGTCCATAGTTTTCCCGCCGTCTCATTGCGCCTCCTGCAATACGAGACTGAAATGGACGGATTTATTTCCGCTGTTCAGCTACCTGTTCCTTAGTGGGAAATGCAGATACTGCCATGAGAGAATTTCTTTCCGATATCCTCTCATAGAGCTGCTGACAGGGATGATATATTTATTATTAGCAGTAAAATTCGGCATAAGCGGGACATTTGCCGTCTATGCCGTTCTTTGTTCCATTTTGATTATAGCAACTGCTATTGACCTGGAATTTCAAATAATCCCCAACGGGCTTGTGTTAACCGGTACCATAGCCGGTGTAATTTTCAGCCTTGCAGGTTTGTCCGTCCCTTGGCTGGATGCCTTGCTTGGCATGCTGGTTGGCGGCGGCACATTCCTTTTAGTAGCTCTTCTAGCGTATTTGATTCTGAAAAAGGAAGGGATGGGCGGTGGAGATGTCAAGTTTATGGGCATGATCGGATTGCTGATCGGCTGGCGTTTGACAAGCCTGTCCATACTTTTGTCAGTCTATGCAGGAGGCTTGATTGGCGCTCTCTTGCTGCTGCTTCGGATCAAAAAACGGGGCGACGCTATCCCCTACGGCCCATTTATCGCTGTAGGAACACTGCTGTCCATCTTTTTCGGTAACGACCTTATCAATTGGTACCTCAGTACATTCCTTTAAAAATAGTTGAAGTGAATAGCAAAAGCATGGGATAAGATTTTCTTATCCCTTTTTAATTTGCAGATTGTTATGCAATGATTATAACCATAAAAAAATACACTAAGGTATATGAATATATGCAAAGATACACAAAGATAGTCAAAACTATACAAAGCCATGCAAGCCTTGTATAGTAAATATGGAATATTTTAAACAATATTCTTGAAATATGGAAAATAATATAATATAATCGTTAATAAATAATTGGAAGGGAATCCATGTATATCCTTTATTAAGGATTCGGAGGAGATACAAGTGGGTACAAAGAAGGCATATACGCTTATAGAGGTCATGCTTGTATTGACGATATTAGGCATTCTGATTAGCTTCATCGTTCCCAATCTTCTTCCTTTCAACGACCGTTGGCTGCTTCGCAGTACCGCTTATATGATTGCCAATGATATCAGGCGGATGCAAAGACAGTCTGTTCAGGAATGTGCCGAGTATAACTTTGAAATTCTCCCCAGCCAATTTTATTACAAGCTTCGCAAGAATTACGCTACTTCGGAAACCATCAAAAAAGTCACCTTGAATCCAAGGATCAACAAGATTACCTCTACTTTAACACCATCATCAAAGTATGGCGGTCAAATGGCAGGCTATCGCATTGTGACATTTTCCTATCTGGGAAACCCTTCTAATTGCGGCAACATCGTATTGGAGACCAAGGG
>JAWLGL010000220.1:0-3292 GCA_041685035.1 Clostridia bacterium | reverse complement strand
CATCCTCACTAGATTTAGAGACAGAGACTCAACATACAGCGAAAAAAGACTCAGGTGGAAGCAAAAGAGCGGAGGAAAAAAACTTGGAGCTTAGGCTTTATAGAATATAGGCAGTAGAGTTTTTGCGGTTTTTGACTCAATACAGGAGTTAAAGGGGGCAGGCCATGATAGAGAACGGCATAACAGGCAAAACCCGGCTGCTGGGGTTGATAGGTAGTCATGTTGAACACAGCATCTCACCTCAACTTCATAATTTTCTTTGTAGGAAGTTGGACATAGATATGGTTTATTTACCGTTTCATGTTCTTCCCGAAAATCTGGTCGAGGTGGTGCAAGCTTTCAGAGGCTTGAACATAGAGGGGTTTAATGTTACCATACCACATAAAATAAGGATTACCGAACTGCTGGACAGCATCTCTATAGAAGCTAAGATTATCGGAGCAGTAAATACGGTTAAGATAACTAAAGGAAAATTATATGGTTTTAATACTGACGGGCAGGGCTTTACAAGGTCAGTCCAAAGTGCAGGCATTGATATGCGGGATGCAAGGACCGTAATACTGGGAGCAGGTGGTGCAGCCAGGGCTGTAGCCGTTGAACTTGCAAACCAGGGAGTGGAAAGGATTGTAATACTCAACCGCTCAACAGAAAAAGCTTCAGAGCTGGCGGAGCTCATAAACAGCAGAGTCAGGAATGTGGCTTTATCCGGCTCCATAAACCGTGAAGATACTATGAAATATACAGAAGATTGTAATATTCTGATAAATGCTACTCCTCTTGGAATGCAGCCACTCATACACGAAAGTCCGGTTCAGGACCCTGAGGCCTTCAGAAACAAACCTCTCGTCTGTGACCTGATATACAATCCCAGGAAGACAAAATTTCTTGAATATGCTGAGAAGAATTGCTGCAAAACCTTAAATGGTTTAGAAATGCTTATGCATCAAGGAATTCTGGCATTTCAGATATGGAATCAAATCAGTATTCCTGATTGGCTGTCCGATGAAGTTATTAGTCGGTTCGATAATTATTTATTGAAAGAAGGATTTTAAAAAGGTTTTAAAGAATATATTCTTTTACGGAAAAAAATTGGTATCCGGGAGGTAGTGAATTTATGGAACATGAAAATATACAGTTAAAGAACTATATGGAATATATAGTTAATATGTTGATTGATTATGTATTGAAAGATATGGATGTGTGCAAGTGCAAAAAATGCGTGATGGATATTTCAGCTATGGCGCTTAATCAGCTTCCGCCAAAGTATATTGTAACCGAAAAAGGCGAGTTGTTCTCCAAGTTAAATACCCTGCGCCAGCAGTTTGAAGTGGATGTGGTGTCGGCAATTACAAAGTCCGCAGTTGTGGTTAAAGGAATGCCAAGACACGATGCGTGAAGGAAGAAATATTGTTCTCACAGGATTTATGGGAACTGGAAAGTCAACTGTGGGAAAACTGGCCGCCGACAGATTAAATCTGCAATTTGTAGACACCGATGAGGCTATAGAGTCACGAATGCAGCAGACTGTCAGCGATATTTTTTCTATCTATGGGGAACAATACTTCCGGGAAAAGGAAAATGAGATAATTAAGGAGTATGCATGCCTTGGGAATCAGGTTATTGCAACCGGAGGGGGAGCTGTCCTTAATCCGGATAATATGGATAACCTGAGAGCGAATGGCTTGATTATTCTTTTGAAAGCCAGACCGGAAGTGATTTATAGAAATGTTTTCAGGGGAAATAACAGGCCCCTTCTAAAAAGCCAGAATCCTTTGGAGAGAATTAAGGAACTGCTGGAAGAAAGGGACTCATTCTATAAGAATAATGACTGGGAAATTGATGTTTCGGATATTGCAGTTGAGGAAGTTGTTGACAGAATCATTGGAATATACAGGAGTGATTTATGATTAGATTCGGGCCTTCAGGCAATTCCGATAGCTTTTATGACCAGGGGTATAATTCCTCGGTTGCTATGCCCAAATGGCTTGCTGAAATGGGGCTTAATGCCTATGAGTACCAATGCAGCAAAGGCGTGAATATTTCAGAGAAGAAAGCCAGGGAATTGGGTGAGGAAGCCAGAAATCATGGAATATTTTTAAGTATTCATGCTCCGTATTATATTAACCTGGCCAGCAGGGAGGAGGAGAAAAGGCAGAACTCCAAGAAGTATATCCTTCAGACCATGCAGGCTGCATCATGGATGGGAGCAGAAAGGATAGTGATTCATCCCGGTTCATGTACAGGTATTGAAAGAAGAGATGCCCTTAATACAGCCATAAGCACCTTGAAGGGTGCTATAGAAGAGGCTGACAGGTTGGGATTTAAGAATATACATATCTGCCCTGAGACTATGGGGAAAATCAACCAGCTTGGAGACCTGGAAGAGGTTCTGGAGCTTTGCACAATAGATGAGAGGCTTTTACCTACGCTTGATTTTGGGCATATCCATGCAAGAGGTATGGGTTCCCTGAAAAGCATCGAGGACTTTGACAGTATCTTCAGACAGTTAGAAAATAGACTTGGCAGTGAACGGCTGCGGACATTTCACTGTCACTTCAGTAGAATAGAGTTTACAGGCGGAGGGGAAAAAAAGCATTGGACTTTGGATGACATCCAATTTGGACCTGAGTTTGAACTGCTTGCCAAAGTCTTATGGAATAGAAAGCTGTCGCCTGTAGTAATCTGTGAGTCCAGAGGTGTAATGGCTGAAGATGCGCTTAGATTGAAGGATACCTATGAATCAATCAGGGAGGAATCTGAATGCTGAGAATACTTATATTGAACGGCCCTAACTTAAATATGCTGGGCACCCGTGAACCTGATGTGTACGGAAGTGAAACACTCGAAGATATTAATACTGCAGTTAAGAGCGAAGCCGAAAAACTTGGTGTCGAGGCAGGCTTTTTTCAGTCCAATAATGAAGGGGGAATTATTGACGGCATACAAAATTCAAAACAAAACTATGATGCCATTGTTATAAATCCTGGAGCATATACTCACTACAGCATTGCAATACGGGATGCAATCAAAGCTTGCGGAGTACCTGTAGTTGAAGTGCACCTATCCAACATTCATTCCAGGGAGGAATTCAGGAGCAGGTCGATAATCGCTCCGGTTTGTATAGGGCAGATATCAGGGTTTGGCGGATACAGTTATATTTTAGGTCTGCATGCTGTTGTAGACTACTGTTCGGAGGCCAGATAACGGAGGCGCTGCATTGATGGCAAGCAGGATTGATAAACTCAGGCAAAACCTTTACAGTAATGATGTAGATGCGGTACTGGTTACCAGT
>JAWLGL010000014.1:17496-18502 GCA_041685035.1 Clostridia bacterium | reverse complement strand
CGCTAAACATAAGAAAACATTGAGACCTACATTTAATAAACTAGCTATCATTCTACCCTTTGAAAGCATTTCAATCGTCTCATACCCAAAAGTTGAAAAAGTAGTCAACCCTCCCAAAATTCCAACTACTAAAAATATCTTCAATTCTTCTGATACATTCCATACTGTTAAACTTAACTCCATTATCAATCCAATTAGAAGGCAACCTATGACATTTACAGCTAATGTCCCATACGGAAAATTTTCTCCAAAAACTCTGACTGATAATAAAGAAGTCAAGTATCTCAATGATGCACCTACAAACCCGCCAACTCCAACAAAAAGTAATTTATCCATCCTGACTCTCCTCGTAATTCTCGTACTCTAACTATACTTTCAATAGTTTTCAATATGTTAACCTTCATCAAAAGATACCAATATCTCCGAAGAATTACCACAACACAATTGAGGGGAAAATTTCATATAACGTCCCGCATTCACGACGCCCGTGAACCTAGTGACACTTAGACTTGGTGAACGGGTGTGGCGAAGCCCTTTGCGTGAATGTAGTGTTAGATGATGTGGCTTGCTCAATATTTTTTACTCTTCTTGAGCTGCTGCAACTTCGTCAAAAATGTCTTCAGATAATAATTGATTATATGAATTTTCTTCAATTATATCGAACTTTTCTTCAAATACTCCTTCAAATGCTTCTATAAACTTTTCTGACTTCCTAAATTCCTTGAATATAGGCCATTCCCTATATGCCGCTTTATTTAAGGAACCATTTACTCCAATTTTTTTCATAATTTCTGCTGCTTTACAAAAATCATCATTAAGAACTGCAACAGCAATTTTAAATCTTTCCTCAGAAGCACTCCAATCAATACTATTTATTACTTCTTTGCATTCCTCATCTTGTCCATTCCATTTATATGCCTGAGCTTTATTAAGTATAAGCATAAGCTTCCATTCTTCAGAAGACCAATCCTTTATAACAGTTGTGGCAAACTCAAGTAAATTTATG